>DATGWU010000735.1:0-8538 GCA_035299345.1 Rhizobium sp. | reverse complement strand
AGGCGAACCTCGCCGGATACCTGTCGCAAGGCCGGATGCTGCGCCTTGCCGCCGACGCGGCTGACGCTGAGGCCGACGTCGACGGCCGGCCTTTGATCGGCGGTGAAGAGGTGCGAGTTGAGGACGATCTGTCCGTCCGTGATCGAGATCAGGTTCGTCGGAATATAGGCCGACAGATTGCCGGCGTCCGTTTCGGCGATCGGCAATGCCGTGAGAGATCCCCCTCCGTGCTTGGCCGAGAGCTTCGCCGCGCGCTCCAGGAGGCGCGCATGTAAGTAGAAGACGTCGCCGGGATAGGCCTCCCGACCCGGCGGTTCGCGCGTCAAGAGCGCCAGTTCGCGATGGGTCGCGGCGTGCTTGCTGAGATCATCGATCACGATCAGTGCATGCTCACCCCGGTCCCGGAAATATTCCGCCATGGTGAAGCCGGTGAACGGCGCAATCCACTGCAGTCCCGGCGAAGCCGCGGCGGACGCGACCACGAAGATGCACCGGTCCATGGCGCCATGATGGCGGACGGATTCAATGACGCGCTCGACGGCGGTCGCCCGCTGTCCGACGGCCACATAGACGCTGATGATGTCGGCGTCCTTCTGGTTGATAATCGTGTCGAGAACGATCGAGGTCTTTCCCGTCGCCCGGTCGCCGATGATAAGTTCGCGCTGGCCACGGCCGAGGGCGAACAGTGCGTCGACAACGAGAATGCCGGTCTCGACGGGGTGCGAGACGAGGTCGCGGTCGATAATGGCCGGCGCCGGTCTTTCAATGGGCTCCTCTGCCTCTGCGGCAATGGGTGGCCCTCCGTCGAGTGGCCGGCCGAGGGGGTCGACGATCCGGCCGAGCAACGCGCGTCCGACAGGAACCCGCACGACTTCGCCGGTGCCCCGCACACGGGAGCCGGACCGGATCGCCACTCCGTCATCGAGCAGGACGGCGCTGATGGTGTCCTCGTCCAGCGTGAGCGCAAAGCCGATGCGTCCGCCCTCGAAGAGCAGCAATTCGTTCAGGCGGACGTCGGGCAGGCCGGAAACGGCCGCGACATTGTCGGCGACATGCTCGACGCGGCCCACAGCCTCGGCGGAAGGACCGAGCTGCAACCGCCCGATCTCGGCGCTGCTTTCGGCAAACCAGTTCGACGTCTCCTTCCTGTTCTCCGTCATTCGTGCGCCAGCTCCCGGGCTATGCGGTCGAGATCGCCGCGAAAACTGTTGCGCACCAGCGCATGCGGCGTGTCGATCTCCAGGCCGGCGATGAGATCGGTGTCGCAAATGACGGTGAGGTCTACCGGACGGCCGAGTGCGCTGGAGAGCCTGGCGTGCAGGGTCTCGTCTTCGCCGGCGGTCAGGGGTCGTGCGGTCTTGAGGGTCAGCGGCGTGCCCTTGCCGATGTCGGATCGACTCTCTTCGGGCAGGGCGACGATGGCGTCGACGAGGCCGTCGATGAAGCCGGAGACCTTTGCCTCGTCCGGGAGGCGGGTGAAGAGCTTGCGGGCGATCTCGACGGCGAGCGCCTTTGCGCGCTCGGCATCGGCGGCCGCGGCCTCTCGGCGCTTCCGGTCGATTTCGGTGGCGGCGGTGTGTCTCAGCGTCTCGGCCTCGTCACGCGCCTGCGCAAGGAGCTTCGCCTTCGCCGCCTCGGCGTCGGCGGCCGCGGCTTTCAGAGCTTCTCCCCGGCTCTGGGCGATCCGTTGCACCTCCTCGGCAGCCTTCTGCCGCTCCGCCTCGGCGTCGGCGCGCGCCTGTTCTGCCAGGCTCATCACGCTTGCGGCCTCGGCGCGCCTCGCCTCGATGATCGCGGCGACGGGCTTCAGCAGGAAGCGCTGCAGGAGCCAGACGAGGATCAGGACGTTGATGGCTTGCAGCCCAAGTGTCCACCAGTCGATGTGCATGTCGGGGCGCCCCTCAGGCGGCGTAGGGATTGGCGAACAGCACGAGCAGGGCGATGACGAGGCAGTAGATCGCCATGGTCTCGATCATCGCCAGGCCAACGAACAGGGTGCGGGAAAGGGTCCCGGCCGCCTCCGGCTGGCGGGCGATGGCGTCCATGGCGGCAGCCACGGCACGCCCTTCCGCAAGTGCCGGGCCGATCGCGCCGAAGGAAACGGCGAGTGCTGCGGCGATGATGCTGACGATTCCGATGACGTTCATAGGCTTTCTTCCTCCTTCAGGGATGAGGATGGGGGCCGGCGCTCCCCGACGGCGGCGCCGATGAAGACGGTTGCGAGAACCGCGAAGATGTAGGCTTGTACCGCGCCGGTCAGCAGATCGAGCGCCATCAGCGGGATCGGCACGATGAGGCCCGCGAGCGACAGCACGATGCCGATGACGAAAACGCCGCTCATGATGTTGCCGAAGAGGCGCACGATCAGCGAGAAGGTCCGGGTGATCTGCTCGACGACGTTGAGCGGGATCATCACCCAACTCGGTTCGGCGAAGGTCTTGAGGTAGCCGACGATCCCCCGTGCGCCGATCCCGTAGCCGATGGTCGCTGCGAGAACGATAAGTGCGAGTGCGGCATCGGTCTCGATATGCGCCGTCGGGGGCTCGATGCCCGGAACCAGTGACGACCAGTTGGCGACCAGCACGTAGAGGAACAGGGTACCGATCAGGGGACGGTAGGGGCGGGGATCGACCTGCATCGTATCTCGGATCTGGCCGTCGATCGACTCTACCAGGATTTCGAGCGCCGCCTGCATCCGTGACGGCTTTACGGAAAGCCTGCGCGTGGCGAAGAAGAACAGCAGGCCGAGTGCCGCCATGATCGCCCAGGTGACGACGACCGGCTGGGTCAGGGGCACCGGCCCGACGAAGAACAGCGGTTCGAGAACGAGTGGCGACTTCATGACATGCTCCGCGCGTGCCTGAGGATCAGGCCGCGGCCGATCACGATGCCGGCCGCAGCACTTAGGAGTACGGTGGCTCCGAGCCGGGAAATGCCGAAGAGTGCCGCTGCCAGCACGGCGAAACGCGCTGCCTGGAGCAAGAAGGCGCGCGCGACCTCCCCGGAAGCGAAGAAGCGCGTATTCCAGGCGAGAAGGCCGAAATGGGCGAGGCCGAGGAGGCCGCCGAGCGTCAGACCCAATGCCGCCTTGAGAAGAAACATGCCGTCGAGAGCGGAGAGAAACATGTCGATCATTGGCGATGCATCCATTTCCAGGCGGAGCGGAAACCGAGCGCTGCCCCGATCATGATCAGCGGTGCGGAGAAGAAGACGCCCGTCGAAAAGGTTCGGTCGAGCCAGCGACCGAGAATGAGTGCAAGCAGGGTCGGCACGACGATGCTCCAGCCGAGGATCCCGATCTGGCCGAGCCGCGTCCCGAGCGACGGTTCCGGATCCTCGGCCCCCAGCTGCTGCCGCTGGGCGGCCCGACGGGCAGCGTCGGCGAGCCGTTCGTCGCGAGGTTCGTGCGGCGATGTCATGGCGCCTCCTCTCGGGAGGGGTTGAACCTGTTGGCGCTGCCCGCGTCGGCGCCGAGAAGCCGTGCGAGCTGGCGAACCGCGTTGGCGTGCAGGCGCATGTGTTGGACGCGCGATTGGCGGCCGGTATCGACAAGTGCCGAGCGCATCGCCTCCACTTCCTCCTCCAGGCGCGAAAGATCATCACCGACTGTGGCCCGACGGCAAGCAATACGCACCTCGCGGCCGTCGGAGATTGTAAACACGCCGCCGCTCTGCGCGCAGTAATGCATGCGCTGCTCGTGGTCCTGCCACCGCACGACAGATGCCGGCAGGACCGTCAGCAGATCCGCATGACCGGTCAGAATGCCGAAACTGCCGCTTTCGTCCTCGGCGCGCACCGATCTGACGGCGTCGAGATCGACGAGGACGGTCGCGGGCGTGCTGATCACGAGGTGAAGCCCTGTGCTCATTTGCCGGCTTCTCCGCTCGTCCTGCGAACCGCCATTTCCTTCTCCTGTGCTTCCGCAAGCGTGCCGACCATGTAGAGCGAACTCTCCTGCCAGTCGTCGCAGGCGCCTGACAGGATGGCGCGGCAGCCGTCGATCGTGTCGGTGATTGCCACCGAACGACCGGGGACCCCGGTGAAGCCTTCCGTCACCGCGAATGGCTGTGTGAGGAAGCGCTGAAGCCGGCGCGCGCGCTCGACGATGCGGCGATCTTCGCTGCCGAGCTCCTCCACGCCCAGCAGCGAGATGACGTCCTGCAGTTCGCGATAATGCTCGATCGTCTTGCGGACCTCCATGGCGATGTCCGCGTGGTCTTGTCCGACGACCATGGGGTCGAGAAGGATCGAGGAAGACGCGATCGGGTCGACCGCGGGATAGATGCCTTCCGCGGCCATGTCGCGCGAAAGCACGACCATGCTGTCGACATGGGTGGCAATCGTCGTGACCGCGGGATCGGTGAAGTCGTCGGCGGGAACGTAGACGGCTTCGATCGCGGTTATGGAGGCATCGCCGACGGAGGCGATCCTCTCCTGCAGGGCCGCGACCTCGCTTGCCAGCGTCGGCTGGTAGCCGACACGGGAGGGCAGCCGGCCGAGGAGGCCTGAAACCTCGGCACCCGCCTGGACGAAACGGAAAACGTTGTCCATCAGGAGCAACACGTTCTGGTGCCGCTCATCACGGAAGTATTCCGCGATCGTGAGTGCCGTCATCGGCACGCGCCAGCGCGCGCCTGGCGGTTCGTTCATCTGGCCGTAGACGAGTGCAGTGCGCGCGAGGACGCCCGAACTCGTCATGTCGAGCAACATCTCGTGGCCTTCGCGCGACCGTTCTCCGACCCCGGCGAAGACGGAAATCCCTTTGTAACTCTCCACCATCGCGTGGATGAGTTCCATGACCAGCACTGTCTTGCCGACGCCTGCTCCGCCGAACATTGCGGCCTTGCCGCCGCGAGCAAGCGGCGTCAGCAGGTCAATGACCTTGATGCCGGTTGCAAATATCTCGGAGGCGCCCGCCTGCCGGGCGAGTTCAGGCGGTGGACGATGGATCGGCCGGTGCGGCGTCCCATCCGGAAACGCCTCACCCTCGTCGCCGATCTTGCCTGTCACGTCGAGGAGCCGGCCAAGAACCGCCTCACCGACCGGAACGGCAATCGGCTGGCCGGTTCCGACGACAGGATCTCCCCGCCGCAAACCGGTGGTCGCCTGCAGGGCGATGGCGCGCACGGTCTCGGTATCGAGATGGGCTTGAACCTCAGCGGTTACGGTCCTGGTCGAGCTGTCGGTGATGACAAGGGCGTCTTCGATCGCAGGCAGCAGGCCGTCCGGGAAGGCGACATCGATCACCGCACCGCGAATGGCTATTACCCTGCCGTCGATGGTCACGCCGTTGGCCATGTTGCTTCCGTCGTTCTTGACAGTCTTCGCAGAAGAACACGCGTTCGGGACTCTGACTTTGACCTCGGTCAATTTTCAGGTCGTCCCTTCCCCTCGAAGTAGACAGCCGCTCGCCACGGCTGGCAAGGCAAAGCCTTCAGATGCCGCCGCGATACACCCGTCAGTCGCAAGAGTCGTCCGGTGAACGAGAGCGCGCCGGAGGATTTGGCGTCCATTGAGGCCGAAAAGTACGCGGGCGTGCCGTTGCGCGAGCGCTTTCGCCCCGTCTCTTGTCTTTCTCGATGGTCTCACTGATCGCAGAGGCTTTCGTCACGAACCGACGAGCGCAATGCTATTGTGTTATTCCGTTGCACAGGCCTAACTTCAATCGAAGTTCTCGCGACAGCATCGATGCCATGCGTTCCGCAACGCCAGACCTCACAATGAGAGGACTATGCTGTGACCCAAGGATTTCCAAATAGCTTTTGCCTCGCGCTGCAGTCGGACGGGCCGGCGCTTCCGGAACACGCGCAAATCTTCGCGCCATTCATCGGAAGCTGGGACCTGGTCGTGCGCTGGTATGACGGGGCCGGCAAGCTCAGCCGGACCGAGGCGGGCGAATGGCACTTCGCCTGGGTGCTCGAGGGACGCGGGGTTCAGGACGTGTGGATCGTGCCGCCCCGCGCGCAACGCAACTCGGACACACTATACGAGTACGGCACCAGCATTCGCTTCTATGATCCCGAGTTGGACGCCTGGCAATCGACATGGATCGGTCCGATGCATCGTGTCGTTCGGACGTTCGTGGCGCGAAAGCTCGGGTCGAAGGTCGTTCTCGAAACGACGCCGGAGGTCACCCCGGCGATGCGATGGTCATTCAGTGATATCGCCGCAGACTCCTTCCGTTGGGAAAACGCCATTCAAGATGAGGGACGATGGCGGATTCAGCAGACGTTCGAGGCGCAGCGCCAAGGTAGCCGCCCTCTCCCCTGGTTGGCATCCTGATGTGCCGCAACCGGGGACTTCGCGGGATCCTCAATATCTCCGACCCGACGCCGAACGCTTTCTCGCCTGATGCCTGGGCTGCGGGTTACACAAGTCCGGCAGTTCACGTGGCAATCGGAGCGACGATGGAAGCTGTGTAAACCTCCCTGGCTGTGAGAGACAATAGACGATCCGCCATCTCAGCCTTCAGCTCCTCGTGACGGGCGATCTGGTCGGGCGTCTTGTCGGCCTTGGCGCCGAGGGTGACGAACTCCTCCTTGACGTGCCCCGGCTTGATCACCGCCTCGACCGTCTTGCCGCGATAGCTGAAGCGGAAGACGTAAGGGCCCGGTGGATCGTTGATCACGTGGGTGCCCCCGATCGACCTGTCGACGGTGAGCCGCTCTTCGGTAACCGCGCGGGTGACCATTTCCAGCGCGTCGCGTCCGCCGGGACCGGAAAAGGCGGTGACGATCTCAACCTCGCGCCGTTCCAGAGGCGTGGCGGAGAGGAGGGGAAAGGCCGCCTGCATGGCTTTGAGCGCATGCGCCACCCCGCCGGGGAAGCCGCCGCCGTGATAGGCGTTGATGGTGTCGAAGGTGAAGCTGATCGGGTGGCCGTCGTCGAGGACGGTGATCTCGTTAGACATGGGCATAGGTCTTCAGATTGGGGACGAACCGGTCAAGGAAACGCGTCGTCGCCGGCATGAAATGCGAACCGTGGTGGAACATCGGATCGAGGGAGGAGAGGATCATCGTGCCCGGCGTCGACACCTTGTCCTCGTAGAGGATCGGCCGGCCTTCGCCGTCGCGGGCAAGAATGGTGGCGCCCTCGGGTGGAACGAACCAGCCGTGCAGATGCCAGGTCACCTCCTTGTCGCCGATCCCGGCCATCAGCGGATGGGTGGCGGCTTCCTCGGTCACGCGCACCCCGAGATCCGCGGACGGATCGAGCCACCACCACCAGTTTGTCGCCGTTTCGGTGAATGCGACGGCCGGCAGCCAGAGATCCGACCGGCTCTCGCCGAGCGCGACAACGGTGCCGCCGGCCTGCAGATGGCGAGCGACGACCTCCCTTTGCGCGATCATGCGCTGCGCCGGCGTGCGGCACGGCACCCACAGAATGTCATCCGGCCGCAGCACATCGCCGAGCTGTTCCGGCGTGCAGATCACGTCAAAGGCATCGGTGTAGCGCGGGCCTTCGAGGCTGCGGATATTGTAGTAGGTGCCGCAGGAGGGGGCGACGATCCGCCGGCCATTGCGGCTGGAGGCGCGATGCCCGCGATAGTCTTCCGGCTCCGCGAGCGGCAGCACCTCGGCTGGGCGGGCAGGATCCTTCGGCCAGGGGTCGAAGCACGGGCCGCCATTGGCCCAGGCGAGGATGCGGGCCGAAAGCTCCGGCGCCAGACCCCATTCAAGGCCCGTGCCGGCGAGGTCGTTGCCGGAATGGGAGAAGATCCGCCCGCCCTTCGGTCGTGCCCAGACCCAGTCGACCGGCACCTTCGCGGCACCCAGGCCGCTGACGGCCACCGCCCCCTCGGGCAGCGGATTGCAGCCGCGGCCGTAGAAGCCGGCGACGTCCTTGTTGGTCTCCAGCTTGGTGAGGTCGATGCCAGCATAGATCGGGTGCGGATTGATCGCGGCAAGGTCGAAGTCCGGACGCTTCGGCTCGGCGATCGGCCGGTACTGCGCCATGCCGTCGACGAGCGCACGCACCATGTGCCCGTTGAAAAACCAGCGCCCGCCGTGGTCGAGAAAGGCCTCAAGCGCCGGCTTGAGCTTGAGCATGGCGTCCTGGTCGAGCTGCTGGCCTGTGATCAGGCCGGTATGCGCCGACAGGATTTCCGGTGTCAGGTCGCGCTGCTCGACGATCACGGCCTCGCCACGGACCGCAGCCTCGACAATGCCCGGCGACGGTTTGCCATAGGCGGATTTCAGATAGAGCGTGCTCATGCTGCCTCAATTCCGGCGAAGGCGGGCAGGATCGCCCGGCGTGTCTCGCCCGTGGGACCGTTGACGTCGACCCAGCGCATCGGCACGCCGTAGAGTTCGGAGAGCTTGTCCGGCTCGATCATGTCCGAGACCGGTCCGTGGATCTCGCCGCCGCCCGGCATCATCAGGAGCACGTCGTCGGCCGCGGCCAGCGCATGGTTGGGGTCGTGGGTGGTGAAGATGATGGCGAAGTCGCGCCGGAGCCTCAGCGTATCCAGCAGTTCCAGCGTCTTGGCCTGGTTGCCGAGGTCGAGCGCCGAGGTCGGCTCGTCGAACACCAGCACCG
>DATGWU010000734.1:0-2001 GCA_035299345.1 Rhizobium sp. | reverse complement strand
TTCCGCATTGGCACTTAGGCACCGGCTTCCGACAATCGCGTATGTTCCTGAGTTTACCGACGTTGGCGCCCTGATGAGTTACGGACCGCCCAGGCGAGCAATGTATCGTCGCTCTGCCGATTACGTAAAAAAAATATTGTCCGGCGCGAAGCCGGCTGACCTGCCGGTCGAGCAGCCCACGCAGATGGAGCTGTCGATAAACCTGCGGACGGCAAAAACACTTGGCATCACGATCCCCGACGGACTAGTGGCGCGCGCAGATCGGATAGTCGATTAAGCCTCGCAACGTCCGCTAATGGCAGATTTTGTTGCAAAAGTCCGTTGCAGGCTTTTTTGGTCAGTGATTCCCTCGCTGTGATGTGATTCGTGACGGGAGCGGGCCATGATGGGACGGCTCAACCACGACCAGGAACAATTTTTCTATTCATTTCGGCTTGATGAGGCAGTGCCGGATGATCATCCGGTCCGTGAGATTGCTGCGGTTCTTGATCTGAGTTGGGTGCATTCCGAGTTGGCACCTTATTATCCTCGGCTCGGTCGGCCATCGATCGATCCGGTGCTGATGATCCGGATGCTCATCGTCGGCTACGTGTTTGCGATCCGATCGGAGCGGGCGCTTTGCCGTGATGTGCGAGTGAACCTTGCCTATCGCTGGTTTTGTGGGCTCTCGATTGAGGACAAGGTCCCGGATCACTCGGCGTTTTCGCGGGCCCGCAATGAACGGTTCCGCGACAGCGGCATTTTCCGGAGCGTGTTCGAGCGTGTTGTGGGCGCGTGCATTAAGGCTGGTTTGGTCGGCGGCGAGGGCTTTGCGGTGGATGCCAGTCTGATTGTGGCCGACGCCAATAAGCAGCGATCAACCCCCGGCTCACAGTGGAACAGAGAGCTTGACGCACAGGCAGTAAGCCGCGCGACGAAGGAGTATCTCGCCACGCTTGATGACGCGGCATTCGGGGCTGCCAGCGCCGTGGCACCCAAGTTCGTCTCGCCGTCCGACCCCGCCGCCCAATGGACGGGGGCCATGCGCGGACCGGCGTTCTTTGCCTATTCTGACAATTATCTGATTGACGTGAAGTTCGGCATCATCATGGACGTCGAGGCGTCGCGCGCCATCCGCCAAGCCGAGGTTGGCGCCGCCAAGACCATGATCGAACGCACCGAGCAGCGCTTCGACATCAAGCCGGAACGGCTCGCGGGCGATACGGCTTACGGTTCCGGAGCCAACCTCGACTGGCTGGTCAACGAGGCGAAGATAGCGCCGCATATCCCGGTGGTCGACAAGTCGAAGCGCGAGGATGGCACCTTCAGTCGGGAAGATTTCACCTTCGACAAGGGGCGGAACGGTTACCTTTGCCCGGCCGGCAAGGTTCTCACCACGACGGGCAAGCTGGTCAATGATGGGGAGACCCTTCTCTATCTAGCGAGAACACGCGACTGTCGTGGCTGCGTATTCAAGGCGCAGTGCTGCCCAATGGCGCCTCTGCGCAGAATCCCCCGCAACATCTACGAGCAGGCTCGTGACGTTGCGCGGGCCCTGGCCAAGACCGAAGCATTCGAACGATCGCGCCGCGATCGCAAACGTGTTGAGATGCTGTTTGCACATCTCAAGCGTATCTTTCGGCTCGGTCGTCTGCGCTTGCGTGGACCATGCGGTGCTCAGTTCGAGTTCACCCTAGCGGCAATCGCGCAAAACCTCCGCAGGCTCGCAAAGCTGGTCGTCCGACCACCGCCGATCACACAAGCGTGCTTTGCATAACGAGTGCAGAGTTCGGTGGCAGTGGAGCCAGACCATCCTCGCTAGGGAGCGGATGGCAGGCAACTCCTTGAAGAAGTTCGCGCCAGCCGTCACGCAGCTGTCATTGCTGACTTCTGCAACAAAATCGGCCCAAAGCAGACATGAGCTTTTGCACCGCACATGTCCGCTTTCGGGATTAAAGCGGACCTGGAGCTGCGGTGAGGCAACATCGCCCATCAACTAGGCGCTACGCCGAAATGAAATCA
>DATGWU010000733.1:0-2454 GCA_035299345.1 Rhizobium sp. | reverse complement strand
GGGCTCATCATCCCCGACGACAGCTTATAGGGCTTGTCGGCAGAGAAATGCACCGCCTTGATCTCCCACAGCATCTTCGCAACGAGTTCCGCCATCACGGCAGGATCGGAAAACGACGTCGGCATCATGGGCGGTCCCTCTTGCTTCCTGATTGCATTGCAACGGCAATAGCAGCAAGCCGCCCTGCTTTCCAGCGGCAGATATCAGGTAAGAAAGAGTGTTCGGCGGAATGCGCCTGCGAGGCGGAGCCTCTGCAATCAGGCGGCAGGCGGCGCGCCGAACCGGTTTGCCGTCGGCTGGCTTGGTTGCACGTTGAAATAGATGAGCACGATCCAGCCGACGACCGGGATCAGCGCAAGGAACATGAACCAGCCGGACTTGTCGATGTCGTGGAGCCGACGTGCACCGACGGCGAGGCTCGGAAGAAGCAGGGCGAGCGCGGCCAGCGTGTCGAGCAGCCCGATCCCAATAATCGCCTGATCGAGCAGCGAGGCCACGAAATTCACGATTACGGTAAAGAGTGCAAACCACCAGAATTCTGCGCGCGACGCACGGCCGGTGAAGTCCTTGTATTTCGACAGGACAGTGGAAACGGATTCCTGAAACGTCATTTTATCCCCCACAAATACTTGCTGGGGAATCGGCTAGGCGATTTCTCAGCCGCCGGCAACGATGGACTGATGTCCACCGCACAAACGCCCAAGAATGGTCGGCGGGAGGGGTTACTCGACGTCCCAGAAGACCGGGAACATCGGATCGAAAACGGTAACCGAACCAGCACCCGTCTCGATCTTCTTCGGAAACTCCACCGGTGTCTCGCGCTTGACCAGGGTGATCCGCGTCTCGTTCGGTTGCAGACCGTACCAGGCCGGACCGTTCAGCGACACGAAGGCTTCCAGCTTGTCGAGGGCACCCTCCTCCTCGAACACGTGAGCAAGACAGCTCATGGTGTTCGGCGCACAATAAATGCCGGCGCAGCCGCAGGCGCATTCCTTCGCAGGATCGACATGGGGCGCGGAATCGGTGCCGAGGAAGAAACGAGGATCGCCCGACGTTGCCGCCGACCGCAACGCCAGGCGATGGCTCTCGCGCTTGGCGACGGGCAGGCAATAGTAGTGTGGACGAATGCCGCCGACGAGGATCGCGTTGCGGTTGATGATCAGGTGGTGGGTCGTGATGGAACCGGCAAGATTTGCGCTCGACGAACGGATGTAGTCGACACCGTCCGACGTCGTCACGTGCTCCATCGTCACCTTCAGCTCCGGCAGTCGCTGCCGCAGGGGATCGAGCACCGTTTCGATGAAAACAGCCTCGCGATCGAAGATGTCGACTTCCGGCGCGGTGACTTCGCCGTGGACGCAAAGCGGCAGGCCGATCTTCGCCATCCGCTCCAGAACCGGCATTACCTTTTCGAGATTGCGCACACCGCTCGCCGAATTGGTGGTGGCCCCGGCGGGATAGAGCTTCACCGCCGTGATCAGCCCGCTGCGTTTACCCTCTTCCACGTCATCGGGATTGGTCTCTTCCGTGAGGTAGAGGGTCATCAGCGGCTCGAAGCTGTGGCCATCCGGAAGCGCATCGAGAATACGGCCGCGGTAATCACGGGCATCAGCCGTCGTGACGACCGGCGGCACAAGGTTCGGCATGACGATGGCGCGGGCAAAATGCCGGCTCGTGTCGGCGATCACGCCGCGAAGCATGACACCGTCTCGCAGGTGCAGGTGCCAGTCGTCGGGGCGGCGGATGGTGAGCGATAGCATGGCATGCCTCCGGCAGATGTCTGTCGGCCGTCGATAGCACGACCAGCCCGCCGGTCAATCCCGCTTTTTGGGCGGTCAGGGGTGTTCGTCAGAAGCCGGAGGCCGCGGCCACGGCCGAAAGCGCCTGCTCCTCGCGATCCTTTTGCATGATCTCGTAAATCGTCGGAAGCGCGCGCTCAAAGGCCGCCACGCATTGCGGATCGAACTGCGAACCAGCCCGGCCGCGGATGTGCTCGACGGTGCGGTCGAAGGACCAGGCGGACTTGTAGGGGCGCTCGGTGGTGAGCGCGTCGAAGTTGTCGGCGATGCAGACGATCCGGCCGGCGAGAGGAATCGCCTCGCCAGAAAGCCGGTTCGGATAACCTTGCCCGTCCCAGCGCTCGTGATGGCTGACGGCAATTTCCGAGGCAAGTTGCAGCAAGGACGATTGCGATTGCGCAAGGATGCTTCCGCCGATCTGGGCATGCGCCTGCATCTGCCGATACTCCGCCTCGGTGAGGCGGCCCTGCTTCAGGAGCAAGGTGTCCGGCATGGCGGCCTTTCCGACGTCGTGCATCGGTGCGGCAAGGCGGATGTCGTTGCACATCTCTTCCGGCAGGCCGAGCTCGACGGCGATGGCCTCGGAATAGGCGGCAACACGGGAGGTGTGGCGGGAGGTATGGGGATCCTTGTATTCGGCGGCCAGCGTCAGCCG
>DATGWU010000732.1:0-3669 GCA_035299345.1 Rhizobium sp. | reverse complement strand
TATACGCCGACGCAGGCCGACATCGATGCCGGCCGGGTCGAGAACACGGCGACCGGCACCGGCACGCCACCCTCAGGACCGCCGGTAGAGAGCCCGCCGGATACGGTGACCGTGCCGCCGGACCAGGCGCCGGACATGACGATCGACAAGACCGGCACGCTGAACGACCTGAACGGCAACGGTCTGATCGATCTCGGCGAGACGATCAGCTACTCGTTCCTCGTCGAAAACACCGGCGCGGTCACGCTGACGAATGTCACCATCGACGACCCGATGCTCACGAATGCGGGAATCGGCCTCGATCAAGGTCCGCAAACGCTCGCGCCGGCGGCAACCTTCACCTTCACGGCGACGTATACGCCGACGCAGGCCGACATCGATGCCGGCCGGGTCGAGAACACCGCGACCGGCACCGGCACGCCGCCTTCCGGACCGTCGGTCGAAAGCCCGCCGGACACGGTTACCGTGCCACCGAACCCGCCCCTCTTGCAGGTCGAAAAGACCGGCCTGTTCGAGGACGCGAATGGTGACGGCTACACGAGTGTCGGTGACACGCTGGCTTACACGATCACAATCGCCAACGTTGGCGGCGCGACCGTCACCGATGTCTGGCCGAGTGATCCAGGTCCTACTTTCAATGGCAAGGCAGCCGGAGGAACGCTCTCCGGGTTTGAGCCGGCAGCCAGGACCCTTGCACCGGGCGAAGTACAGGTTTTCACCGCCACATACACGTTGACGCAGAGTGACGTCGACAATGCTGCCGGCCTGAGCGACAGCATCAAAAACATCGCGACCGCGACAGGGCAGTCGAACGGTGGTGACGTTCCGTCGAACACCTCGACGAGCACGATCACGCCTCCGGCGGCCACGCCATCCGATGTCACGATCATCAAGCAGGCTCAGGTCCGCTACATCCGTCGCGGCGAACGGGCGCCTTACGTCATTCGCGTGACCAACAATTCCGACCGGAATGTCGGCAGCATCACCGTCATCGATACGATGCCAGCCGGTTTCCGCTACGTGGACGGGTCCGCGACCATCGATGGGGTCAAGGCCACTCCGGTCGTCAACGGTCTGCGATTGCGGTTTGAGAACATCACTCTCGGCCCGAACGCGGAAGTCACCATTCGCCTGCAGATGCTCGCCCTGAGCTCGGCAGGCCCCGGCCGGCACATCAACCGCGCAAATGTGTTCGACCCCGGCGGGACACCGCTCGCGCCGCAGGCCTCGGCCACCGTAGAAATCGTCGCCGAGCCGGTCTTCGACTGCGGTGACGTCATCGGCAAGGTCTTCGACGACATCAACCGAAACGGATATCAGGACGAGGGTGAACCGGGCCTGCCCGGCGTCCGTGTCGCGACCGTCACGGGCTGGCTGATCACCACGGATAGGCATGGCCGCTTCCACGTCGCCTGTGCCGATCTCCCCGAGCAGCGCATCGGCTCGAACTTCATCATGAAGCTCGACACGCGGACACTTCCGACCGGCTACCGCGTCACGACGGAGAATCCGCGCGTCGTTCGCCTCACCGCCGGCAAGGCCACCAAGCTCAACTTCGGTGCATCGATTGGCCGGGTCGTTCGGGTCAACATCAAGGACGAAGCCTTCGAGCCGAACAGCGCGGAACTCACGTCCCGCTCGAACGCCGGCCTTGACCAGGTGCTCGCAGCACTTCGCTCAGAGCAGTCGATCCTGCGGCTGAGCTACGTCGATGCCCACACGGAAGAAGAACTCGCAAAGGAAAGGATCAAAGGCCTCCGGGAGCTGATAGCCGACCGCTGGAAACGGATGGGGGCAGGCTACGAGCTCGAGATCGAGACACGCATCGAAGTGGGGGAGTGAGACCGATGTCCTTCGTTACAAAGCCTTCCGCCGCCATCGTTACCCGCGGTGCGGTACTCTTCGCCTCCACGGCCCTGTTCGGCATGACCGTGTTTGCCGGTAACGCCTTTTCGGACGATCGCGCCTGCATTGGAGAGGCGTGCGACCTCCGGCTGAACGGCAAGCGGCTGGACGACGGTTCGACGAGCGATCTTGTCATCGGCGAAAACACCGAACGGGAAAGCCTCGCCGACGAGGGCGATCTGCCCTTTGAGATCGTCGTCGATGGCGAAACCGTCATCGACAATGCCACTGCGGCGCCGAGCAAGGGAGACAGGCTGCGCGCGCCGGAGCCGGGGGATGCGGGGCATGCCGCCAGCCAGGTAGACCGCCAGCGTCAGACAGATGTCGGTCTCAACCGTGTCGACATCAACATCAAGTATGACGGTCTGCAAGCGAACCCGATGCTCAACGTGGCCACGACCACCGGCCGCCGGAGCTTCCGCGGCGGCGAGCCGGTGCGGTTCCTTGCCACGTCAAACTATCCGGGCTTCATCGAACGGTCGGAGATCCGGATCTACCGCGTCGACGAGGGCAAGGGCCGAGAGAAACCGGTCGCCGTCGTCGAGGTGCCGATCAATGGCGAGGCGACCTGGGCGATGCCAGCCGAGGAGGACATGGGCGAATACAGCTATGTCCTGCGTGTGCATGATGCGCAGGGAAGGTTTGACGAGACCGAACCGCTGATGTTGTCCCGTAGCGAGAAGGAGCTAAGACCGGAGCAGCGCGAGCAGCCCATCGCCGCGGGCTCGGGCGAAGACCGCACCGCGGTCCGCAACATCGAGATCCGCGGCGGTGCCGTCACAATCTACGGAAACCATGTGCCGTCGGGCTTCGATGTTGTCGCGATGGGAGAGAAAATTCCTGTCGACAAGAACCAGGGTTTCGTCGTCCAGCGTATTCTTCCTCCTGGCGATCACATAGTCGACGTCGGCGTGACTGGGATCTCCAAGAGTGACGGCCTGCATTTCGACCGTGAGATCAACATTCCCGACAACGAGTGGTTCTACGTGGCGCTCGCCGATCTGACGGTCGGAAAGAGAATGGGTGACAAGAACATCGAGACGATTCGCCCCGGCGAATACGACGAGGTGTATACCAAGGGCCGCCTGGCCTTCTATCTGAAGGGCAAGATCAAGGGCGAGTATCTGCTCACGGCGGCGGCCGACACCGGCGAGGACGATATCGAGGACTTGTTCCGGAACCTGAATAAGAAGGACCCGCGTCAGCTCCTCCGACGTCTCGATCCGGACGACTACTACCCGGTTTACGGGGACGACTCCACCTTCGTCGAAGACGCACCCACCAAGGGCAAATTCTATGTTCGCCTGGAACGCGGCGATAGTCACGTCATGTGGGGGAACTACAAGACGACGATCACTGGCACCGAATTCCTGCGACAGGAGAGGGGTCTTTACGGTGGTCATGCCGCCTACCGCTCGGCCGCAAGCACCTCCTTCGGTGAGAGGAAGACCGAGGTGACAGTCTATGCCGCACAGCCCGACACTCTGCCGCAACGTGATGAGTTCCTGGCGACCGGCGGTTCCGCTTATTTCATGAAGCGGCAGGACATCGTCGAAGGCTCCGAAACAATCACCATCGAAGTCCGCGACGAGATCACCGGTCGGGTGATCGAGCGCCGCGTGCTGCAGTACGGCGAGGACTACTCCTTCGATTATCTCCAGGGTGTGCTGATCCTGCGGCGGCCCCTCTCGTCGACAACGGGCACCACCGGGCCTGTTCGCAACGGAGCGCTCGGCGGCGAGAAGATCTATCTGACGGCCCAGT
>DATGWU010000731.1:0-23403 GCA_035299345.1 Rhizobium sp. | reverse complement strand
GCTGGGCCGTCCGGCACCGCGTCATCGTTCTCACGCTGACGCTTGCAGTTTTCGTTGCGAGCCTTCTCTCGTTCACCGTCATCACCCAGAGCTTCTTTCCGAGGTCCTCTCGTCCGGAAATTCTCGTCGACATGTGGTTGCCCGAGGGAACCAGCATTCTCGAAGTCGAACGGCAGGCGAAGGCACTCGAAAAGCGGGTTCTCGATGATCCGGACAAGACCTTCGTTGCAACCTATATCGGTGAAGGGATTCCACGCTTCTTCCTGCCGCTCGACCAGCAACTCACCAATCCCAACTTTGCGCAGTTGCTGGTGATGGCCAAGGACGAGGACGCTCGCGAGCGAATGATTGCCAAGCTGCGCGGCATACTTGCCGAGGACTTTCCGTCCGTCCGCTCGAAGGTCGATCGTCTCTTCCTCGGCCCGCCGGTCGGCTGGCCGGTACAGATCCGCGTCGTCGGACCGGAGCGTGGAGAGGTTCGTGCGATCGCGGACAAGGTGAAGGATTATTTCGCCGAGGATTCCCTGATCGGGACCATTCACGACGACTGGCTGGAGCCGGTGACGACGATGAAACTCGTCATCGACCAGGACAGGGCGCGGGCGCTCGGCGTCACGTCGCAGCGCGTCAGGCAAATGGTCCAGGCTGCGGTTTCCGGCGTTCCGCTGGATACCTTCCGCGACGGCGAGGAAACGGTCTCGATCGTTGCCCGGGAGCCGGATGCTTCGCGCAACCTTCTCTCAGCGGTCCAGTCCGTCTATGTCCCGACCGATTACGGCGGCTTCGTCCCGGTCTCGCAAATTGCGAAGGTAGAGCCGGTGCTGGAGCAGGGGATCGAATGGCGCCGCAACCGTCTGCCGGCGATCACGGTGCGCGGTACGATCCCGGACGGCGCAGAAGGCAGCGAGGTCGGCCTCAAGCTCTTCGAACGCATGCAGGATCTGCGCGACAGCCTGCCGGCTGGCTATACGATCGAGATTCAGGGTGGCGCGGAGGAATCGGCCGAGAGCCAGGCGTCCATCGCCGCCAAGGTGCCGATCATGTTGCTGGTCACGCTGGTTCTCCTGATGGTGCAATTGCAGCATTTCGGCAAGGCGCTGCTGGTCCTGGCAACGGGGCCACTCGGCATCATCGGCGCGGCTGCAGCACTGCTGATCACCGGGGCACCTTTCGGCTTCGTCGCCATTCTCGGGGTGATTGCGCTCCTCGGCATCATCATCCGCAACTCGATCATCCTGATCGACCAGATCGATCAGGACATTGCCGCCGGGGTCTCGCGGCAGGATGCGATCATCGGTGCGGCCGTGCGGCGTTTCCGGCCAATCGCGCTCACAGCGATGACTGCGGTGCTTGCGCTCATTCCGATTTCGCGGGGCGTATTCTGGGGACCGCTCGCCTATGCGATGATGGGCGGCATCCTCGTCGCAACCCTGCTGACGGTCTTTGCTCTTCCCGCGGGCTACGCCCTGTTCTTCGGCCGCGAACCGAAAAGGGCACATGCGCCGGAGGTGGAGCGGGAGCCCGAACCTCGACAGGAGGAACTTCCGCTCGCCGCGGAGTAAGCCTGACATTGGCCGATGTGGAACATTTTTGCCCTTCTCCGGTTGCAGCCCTGACAGTTGTCACATGGTTGCGACCGGAAAAGGGAGGCACACATGCCAGCGAAATCGAAAGCACAGCAGAAGGCGGCCGGCGCTGCCCTGGCGGCAAAGCGCGGCGAGGCTAAGAAGAGCGATCTGAAGGGGGCGTCCAAGGGGATGCTGAAGTCCATGACGGAGAAAGAACTGGAGGATCTGGCGTCGACGAAGCGGAAGGGAAAGCCGGAGCACGCCTCCAAGTAAGACTGAGCGTGATCGATGCGGTCAGCCTTTGTCCCGAAGCTTCAATCGAATCTCCAGGATGTGCAGCAGCCAGAGAACGATGAGCGCCAGGGCGGTGGCGAGCAATGCGAGCCGCAGAAGGCCAAGACCGCAAGCCAGTCCTGTCGCACTGGAAAGCCATAGACCGGCGCCGGTCGTGAGCCCTTTCACCTCGCCCTTGGTGAAGACGATCAGCCCGGCGGCGAGAAAGGCGACGCCTGACGTGACCGCCTCGATCAGCCGGATCGGGTCGACGCGGATGGATTGCTCGGCAAAATCCTTGTGGTGGGTGATCTCTATCGTCAGGAGCGCGACGACTGCGCTTGCGAGACATACGAGCATGTGGGTGCGCAATCCTGCTGCACGGCTCCGGCGCTCACGTTCGTATCCGACTGCAGCGCCGCAAAGCAGCGCGGCGAAGAGGCGGACCGCAACCAGTGAATCCGGAAGCCAAGTCATTGCTCCCAGATCGGTCAGCAGGTTTTCCATCCACGAATCCCAACGATTCCCGTCGTCCAGTGCCCTCGCGGTTACCGTCATTCTCTCGTGGGCTTCGCCGCGCCTGGCGTCGATGAATAGGCCGCCGAAACGGGATCGCTTGCAGGAAAGGTATCCTCCAGCCCCTCCTGAAGTTCTTCCTCGAGTTCGGCGGCGTCGCCCTTCCTGCGAGCGCTTGGCGTCCACTTCTCGGCACTTTCCCTCGTTGTCATCCCGCCCTCGTCCCCTTCCGGCATGCCTCCGACCTGGAGCAGAAGCACCTTTGCCTTTTCGATGGCATTCAGGCGGTTCAATTGGCCGGTTTCGGATTGGCGCATCAGGACGGAGATGACTTCCCCGCCGTCGCCGACGAATTCGACGGTATAGCCGCCCTTGCCGCCCATTTCTTCGTGAACCTGAACTCCGACAACCTGCATCGCCTTTTCTCCCCTGCTGTGCGTTCCTTGGGGAACGCGATCGGGTGGTGGAAGTTCCCCGTCGAGGGCGTCGCATTGTTTTGCGGCGTCGGACGCACCGCCGATATTTCAATATGATACAACGTTTTGTTTACCATATCCAATCCGTTAATCAGCGAATGCTGAACAAAGAGAGGTGCACTGCGTTCTGAGTTCAAAAGGAGCTGACCGATGTCCAGGAAGCAAGCCCTCGTACTGATTGTCGAAGACGATGCCCTCGTTGCCATGGATGCTGCCGACAGCGTCAGTTGCGCCGGCGTGGCGGCGGTCACCGCCGAAAGCGTCACCGACGCGATCGACATCCTCGAGCGCGAGGACGTATCCGCCGCCATCCTTGATTTTCATGTCCGCGACGGAACCGTGACACCTCTGATCGAACGGTTGTCTAAGCAGCATATTCCCTATCGGGTTGTCACGGGGTCGCCCGTTGCGGAACTCGCAGCCGGGGGCGTGCCCTTGGACCTCTGCGCCCGAAAGCCTGCGGACTACCTCGCCATTGTCGGGGCCCTGGTCGGGATCGGCTCGGGACGCTCTCCTCCGGCTCCCAGATAGCCTGCGCGGAGGTCCCGCCGCCGCCGTCATTTGCGTTTACCGGTTGGACAGCGAAGCATGCTAAGAAGCGCGGTGTGTCCGGGCGGTCGCCAACGGTATGGAGCCCCTCTGGCGCTATCTCCCTCGCAGCGGCGGGGCCTGTTCCCGCATCCGCCGCCGATACACAGGAACGCTGGCAACCGACATGGCAAAGATACTTTCGATCGCACTCAATCCGGCCATCGACATCGCGAGCGAAGCGGAGCAGATACGGCACACGCACAAGACGAGAACCCATAACCAGCAGCAATTTCCGGGCGGGGGCGGCATCAATGTCGCCCGCGTGATCGCCGAACTCGGCGGCGAATGTGACCTCGTCTACCTTTCCGGTGGAGCAACGGGCGAACTGCTGGAGAATATGTTGAAGCGTATCCGCGTGCGGCACGTTCCTGTCCACATCAAGGATCCGGTGCGCATCGCCTACATGGTGCACGAGGCGTCGACGGGACTGGAATACCGCTTCGTGCCGGAGGGGCCGATTGTGAGCGAAGAAGAAGTAAAGCCGCTTTTCGACTTTCTGGAGAAGAGCGACGCCGACTATTTCATCGCGAGCGGCAGTCTGCCGCGCGGCGTAGAAACGGACATATACTCACGCATGGCCGACATCGCGTCACGCAAGGGCGCACGGTTCGTCCTGGACACCTCCGGCGATGCGCTGAAGGTAACCTTGTCGCGGTCACGCGTCTTTCTGGTGAAACCGAGCGTCGGGGAACTCGAAGGATTGGTCGGGCGCCGGCTGAACCACAGCACAGCCGGGGAGGCTGCACGTGAGATCGTCCAGAGCGGTGCGGCGCAGTACGTCGCCCTCACAATGGGCAAGGATGGAGCCCTGCTGGCGACCGCCGACGATGTCGTGCGTCTTCCGGCAATCAAGGTGCCGGTTCAGTCCGCGGTCGGGGCCGGAGACAGCTTTGTTGCCGCCATGACCTGGTCGTTGGCGGAGGGGCACGATATCGGCGAGGCGTTCCGCTTCGGGCTTGCTGCAGGCGCCGCCGCGGTGATGACGCCGGGAACCGAGCTCTGCCGCAGACAGGACGTGCTCGACCTCTACGAAGCCCATGCGGCACACGCCAAGGCAATGCGCTGACCTGTAGCGGGTAGAGCCGGTTGACCTAAAGGCGGTTACCGTTTTCGGCGTCGAACAGCTTCGCTTTCGCCATGTTGACTTCGAACGAGAAGAACTCGCCCGGCTTCACCTTTTCTTCCGGCCGCACCCTTGCAATCGCCTCCGTGCCGCCGAGCGTGAAGACGAGCATCGTATCCGGACCTGTAGGTTCCACGACGTCGACCTTGCGTTCGAAGACGAAGGTTTCCCCGCCATCAGCTCCATGGGCGCCCCTGTGGGCGATCGTTTCCGGGCGCATGCCGAGATAGATATCGCTCCCGAGCCGGTCTGCAACCTTCTCCGCCTGTTTCGGTGAAAGCGGAAACTGCACGGTTCCTTCCTCGTCGCTCACTTCGATGACCGTACCGCCGTTCCCGGCTACCCGGCCACGCACGATGTTCATCGACGGCGAGCCCATGAAGCCGGCGACGAAGAGGTCGACGGGGTTTTCGTAGATCTCCTCGGGCGTGCCGAACTGGCGGATGTGCCCATTGTCCATGACCGCAATGCGCGATGCGAGCGTCATCGCCTCGATCTGGTCGTGGGTGACGTAAATGATCGTCTTGCCCAGCCTCAAATGCAGCTTCTTGACCTCGGTGCGCATCTCGATGCGGAGTTTCGCGTCGAGGTTCGAAAGCGGCTCGTCGAACAAGAATACATCCGGATTGCGCACCAGTGCCCGCCCCATCGCCACGCGCTGGCGCTGGCCTCCGGAAAGCTGGCCGGGCTTTCGCTCGAGCAACTGGTCTATATGCAGCAGTTGTGACACGTCTGCGAGGGCGCGCTCCTGCATGTCGTGCGCTATCCGGCGGGTCTGCATGCCGAAGGTGATGTTGTCCCGCACCGATTTGGTCGGATAGAGCGCATAGGACTGGAATACCATCGCGATGTTGCGGTCCTTGGGAGGGACATCGTTGACGACATCCTCGCCGATACGGATGTCGCCGCTGGTCAGTGTCTCGAGACCGGCCACGAGGTTGAGCAGGGTGGACTTGCCGCATCCGGACGGACCGACGAGGACGATGAATTCGCCGTCCTCGATGTCGATGTCCACGCCCTTGATGACCTCGACGGAGCCGAACTTCTTCCACACGTTGCGCAGTTCCACGCCAGCCATTCCATCAACCTTTCACGGCGCCGGCAGAGAGCCCGCGGACGAAGTACTTGCCGGCGACAATGTAGACGAGGAGGGTCGGAAGCGCCGCAATGATCGCGGCCGCCATGTCGACGTTGTATTCCTTCACGCCGGTGCTGGTCGCCACGATGTTGTTGAGGGCGACCGTCACCGGGTTGCTGTCGCCGACGGTGAAGGCGATCCCGAACAGGAAGTCGTTCCAGATCTGGGTGAACTGCCAGATGACCGTCACCACGATGGTCGGAAGCGACATCGGCAGGAGGACGCTGAAGAAGATCGTGAAGAAGCCTGCCCCGTCGATCTTTGCGGCGTTCACGATGCCGTCGGAGACGCCGACGAAGAAGTTGCGGAAGAAGAGCGTGGTGAAGGCAAGCCCGTAGACGGTGTGGACGAGGATGAGGCCGTAGACGCTGCCCGCCAGTCCGAAGTAGCCGAGCATGCGGGCCATCGGCAACAGCACCACCTGGAAGGGAATGAACGAACCGAAGAGCATGAGGGCGAAGATGACGTCCGCTCCGCGGAAGCGCCATTTGGTCAGGGCATAGCCGTTGAGCGCGCCGAGCATCGTCGAGATGACGACGGACGGCACGACCATCAGCACGGAGTTCATGAAATAGGGTTCGAGCCCGGTGCAGCGCACGCCGACGCAAGCCGATGACCAGGCCTTCGCCCAGGCGTCGAAGGTGACGGCCTGTGGCAGGCTGATGAGCGAGGATGTGCGGATCTCGTCCAGCGACTTGAGCGATGTCGAGACCATCACGATGAGCGGCATGAGGTAGTAGAGGCAGAAGAGAATGAGCACCGCGAAGAGCAGGCCGCGCAACACTGCCTGCCGCAGGCCCTTGGGACGGACGATGCCGGACTCCTGTCTGCTCATTTCGTGGGCCTCCGGAGTTCCGAATAGAGGTAGGGCACATAGATCGCCGTGATCGTGACCAGCATCATGACGGCGCTCGCCGCCGCCGTGCCGAGTTCACTCCTCTGGAAAGCGAAGGAGTACATGAAGGTCGCCGGTACGTCGGTCGCATAGCCCGGTCCGCCGCCCGTCAGCGCCATGACGAGGTCGAAGCTCTTGATCGCCAGGTGCGACAGGATCACGAAGGCGGAAAAGAAGACCGGCCGGACGATGGGCAGGATGATAGAGGCATAGATGCGTACTGGCCCGGCGCCGTCGATCGCCGCGGCCTTGATGATCTCGTCGTCGACGGAACGCAGTCCGGCGAGGAAGAGCGCCATGACGTAGCCCGAGGACTGCCATATCCCGGCGATGACGACGGTGTAGATCGCCATCTTCGGGTCGACCAGCCAGTCGAAATTGAAATTCTCGAAGCCGAGTCCCTGGATGATCCTCTCGATGCCGAGCGTCGGGTTCAGGATCCATTTCCACGCCGTGCCGGTCACGATGAAGGACAGCGCCATAGGGTAGAGATAGATGGTGCGGATCAAGCCTTCGGAACGGATGCGCTGGTCCAGCAGGATCGCGAGCAGCAGGCCGATGACCATGCAGCCGATGATGAACAGGCTCGTAAAGATGAAGAGGTTCTCCAACGCCACGAGCCAGCGCGGCGTGGTCCACAGCCGGATATACTGCGAGAGCCCGGAGAAGGTGTAGTTCGGCATCACGCCGGACTTCGTGAAGGAGATGTAGACGGTCCAGGCGATGAAGCCGTAGACGAAGAGAAGGCTTGTCGCAAAAAGAGGCGACACCACGATCTGCGGTAACCACCGCTCGAGAAAGCGGTCGACTACGACCCGCCCGGTCTTCGAACCTGCCATGGCCTGCGCTCCTCCTTCCCCCGTGATCCCACGCAGGTGCCGCCTGCCGGATCGGTCTTCTCACGAGTCGGGCTCCGTCAAGAGCCCGGTTCGTTCGGCGAACGGGCGATTACTGTGCCCGCTTGACCGCGTCTGCCAGCGCCTTGGCCGCGTCGGCCGAGCTCATGTCGGAGTTGAAGAAGTTCGTGACGACGTCGAGGAACTCGCCGCGAACCGTCCGCGGGATCGCCATCTCATGCGCCATCGAGGGTACGAAGGCGTCGTTTTTGACGGACGCCGTCAGATCCTCGTGCGATTTCAGCGCGCAGGAGTCGAACTTGTCGAGGCTGACGTCGGTGCGTGCCGGGATCGAGCCCTTGGCAAGGTTGAACGTCTCCTGGAACTCGGGCGACATGATCAGGCTCGCCAGCACCTTCTGTCCTTCGACCTGGTCCTCTCCGGAAACCTTGAAGAAGGCGAAGCTGTCGGCATTGAAGATGTAGCCGTTGCCCGGCGTCGGAGCGCAGAGGAAGTCCTTGCCCGGCACCTTGCCCGCTGCGAGGAACTCGCCCTTCGCCCAGTCACCCATGATCTGGAACGCCGCCTCGCCGTTCATGACCATGGCGGTGGCAAGGTTCCAGTCCCGTCCGGAAAAGCCCGGGTCGACGTAGCCGCGCAGCTTGCGGAGCTGGTCGAAGACCTTCACCATTGTCTCACCGGAGAGCGCGTCCTGGTCCAGCTCGACGAGCGCCTTGCGATAGAAGTCGGCCCCCTGGCTGAGGACGATCGTCTCGAACACGGTCGCATCCTGCCACGGCTGGCCGCCATGGGCGAGCGGGGTGATGCCGGCGGCCTTCAGCTTGTCGGCGACGGCATTGAACTCTTCCCAGGTGGTCGGAACCTCGGCGCCGACCTTCGCCAGCACGGTCGGGTTGACCCACATCCAGTCGACGCGGTGGATGTTGACCGGCGCGGCGACGTATTTGTCCTTGTACTTCATGATCGATGCGAGGCTCGGCGGCAGGACGGAATCCCAGTTCTCGGCCTTGGCCACTTCCTCGACGTCGTTCAGGCTGCCCTGGTCGGCCCATTCCTGAATGCCGGGACCTTTGAGCTGCACCGCGGCCGGCGGATTGCCAGCCATGACCCTCGCTCGCAGCGCCGTCATCGCGGCATCACCGCCGCCACCGGCGATCGGAGAATCGATCCACGTGCCGCCCTTCTTTTCGAAGGCTTCCTTCAGGGTGCCGACGGCCTTCGCCTCGCCCCCTGACGTCCACCAGTGAAGCACTTCGACAGTTCCCCCGGCATAAGAAGATGCCGGCATCAGCAATGCAGTGACGGCCACCGCCGTCATAAGCGATTTTACCGAAAGCATGGTGACCTCCCGGAGCTTTCATCGATTGCCGGAGAGACCCCGGAACCGCTTGTTGAAAATCTGCCTGTATTTCGACGTTGTTTCGCTCATCCGGTCCCGCTTGGGGGAAACGGGTGAGCACTGTCGAAATTATAGCTAATTTTCGAACTTCCTTTGATAAGGATCAAGTGAAATAAACTTTACGGATGCGCGCCGGAAAGTCTTCAGCACGATGGACTCCCCTCGGTTACTTTCGGCTTTTCCGCGCCTCCGCCTCGGCAACCTTGCGCTTCACGGCGATGAAGCTGTCAGGGCTTACCGACATCGAGTTGATGCCGCAGTCGACGAGGAATTCGGCAAACTCGGGATGGTCACTCGGGGCCTGCCCGCAGAGACCAATCTTGGCACCCGCCTTGCGCGCTTCGGTGATCACCTTCTCGATCATCCATTTCACCGCCTCGTCCTGTTCGTCGAAGAGGTCGGCGAGTTCACCGGAATCGCGGTCGACGCCGAGCGTGAGCTGTGTCAGGTCGTTCGAGCCGATCGAGAAGCCGTCGAAGCGGTCGGCGAACTTGGTGGCGAGAATGACGTTCGACGGGATTTCGCACATGACATAGACCTGAAGCCCGTTCTCGCCGCGTTTCAGGCCGTTATCCGCCATGACGCCGAGGACCTTGTCGGCCTCGCCCACGGAGCGGCAGAAGGGGATCATCACGACGACGTTGGTGAAGCCCATCTCGTCGCGCAGGCGCCGTATCGCCCGGCATTCGAGTGCAAAGCCTTCGCGGTATCGGGGCGAGTAGTAGCGGGAAGCGCCACGGAAGCCGATCATCGGATTCTCTTCATCCGGCTCGAACTCGGCACCGCCGACGAGGCCGGCATATTCGTTCGTCTTGAAGTCGCTCATGCGGACGATCACCGGTTTCGGAAAAACGGCTGCGGCGAGACGCGCCAGTCCGCGGGAAAGCTTGTCGACGAAATAGTCCGGCTTGTTGTCATAGCCGGCCGTCAGCGCGGCGATTTCGGCCTTCGCGGCCTCGTCCTTCAGCTTGTCGAAATGCACGAGGGCCATCGGATGGACGCGGATGGCATTGCTGACGACGAATTCCATCCGGGCGAGGCCGATGCCGTCGGACGGCATGCGCCACCAGCGGAAGGCGGAGCCGGGGTTGGCAAGGTTGAGCATCACGTCGGTCGCCGTCACGGGCAGGTTGCTGACGTCAAGATCGTTGACGGTCACGTCGGCGATCCCCTCGTAGATGAAGCCCTCGTCTCCTTCGGCGCAGGAGATCGTCACCTCCTGCCCGGAGTGGAGGAATTCGGTCGCGTTGCCGGTGCCGACGACGGCGGGCAATCCGAGCTCGCGGCTGACGATCGCGGCGTGAGAGGTACGCCCCCCATGATCGGTGACGATTGCTGCGGCCCGCTTCATGATCGGGACCCAGTCCGGGTCGGTGGTCTGGGTGACGAGAATGGAGCCGTCGACGAACTTGCCGATATCCTTGGCTGTTTCGATCAGGCACACCTGACCGGTTGCCACTGCGTCACCGATCGAGAGGCCGCTCGCGAGCACCTTCCCCTTGTTCTTGATCTCGTAGGTCTTGAAGACGCCGGCGCCGCGCCGTGCCTGGACCGTTTCGGGCCGTGCCTGAACGATGTACATGGCGCCTGTCTTACCGTCGCGCGCCCATTCCATGTCCATAGGGCAGCCGTAGTGCGCCTCGATGGTGGTCGCCCATTCGGCAAGCGTCAGGATCTCCCGGTCGCTCAGGACATAGGCGGCGCGCTCCACCTTTGAGGTCGGGACGTTGCGTGTCGGCGTCTCGCTCGTCCCGTAGATCATCTTGATGTCCTTGGCGCCGCGCTTCTTTTCGATGATCGGAGTGAGCGAGGGCTTTCCGAGCAACGGCTTGAAGACTTGGTATTCGTCGGGATCGACGGTCCCCTGGACCACGTTCTCCCCGAGCCCCCAAGCGGCATTGATCAGAACCACCTTGTCGAAGCCGGTCTCCGTATCAATCGAGAACATGACGCCAGATCCGCCGAGGTCGGAGCGTACCATCTGCTGCACGCCGATCGACAACGCGACTTTCATGTGGTCGAAGCCCTTGGCTTTCCGGTAGCTGATCGCGCGGTCCGTGAACAGCGAGGCGTAGCAGCGTCGGCAGGCGTCGATCAGCGCCTTTTCGCCCTTGATGTTGAGGAAGGTTTCCTGCTGCCCGGCAAAACTGGCGTCCGGCAGGTCCTCCGCCGTGGCGCTCGAGCGGACGGCAACCTCGACGTCCGCCACACCGGCGCGTCGCGAGAGCTCGCGGTAGGCTTCCAGGATTGCCTTTTCCGTATCCTCCGGCCAGTCCCCTCGCAGGAAAATTGCACGGATCGCCTGACCCGTCTCGGCAAGCGTCGCCTTGCCCGCTTCCCAGTCGGCGAGCAGGCCCGTCATGCGGTCTTCCAGCTTGTTGGCCGTGACATAGTTCCAGTACGCGTCCGCCGTCGTGGCAAAGCCCGGTGGGACGTCGATGCCTTTCGACGAGAGCGTCTGCACCATCTCGCCGAGGGAGGCATTTTTCCCGCCCACGCGCGGAACGTCGCGGCGGCCAAGCGTTTCGAACCATGCGATGGATTGAGCGACTGCAGACATGGATAGCCTCCCGAACAGATGAGGATGTGGCGGAACATGATCAGTGACGCCTCGACCATAGACGCTACCTGCGTCGGTCTCTTTGACAAAAATCAACGTTGTCGGTTCGAGGGGGCGCGCACCGGCTAGGTTGCGTGCCCACTCGTCGGCCAAGAATCGTACTTTTTGAGGCACTTTATCGATGTCAGCCCGGTCTGAGCGCATAATACCCCTTGAATTGCACGGTGGTTCTGCGCTTATTCGATGCCTAGTCTGGCGCAAGGGGTGGGACCTTACGCGGATCGACATCTTGGGACGGATGTCGGGCCGTCTCACTGCCGGTGATGGCGGTCGGCGAGGCGGAGTCTGCGCGGATCGGTGTACATCATGTCCGCTGGCAGGATGAAGGAGCGCTTGTCGGTATCCGCGAGGATACTGATCCGGCCTCCGGCCGAAGGCGCCGTGCGTCGACTGCAGGGCTCTTGGTTGGTCGCGCCGACAAAAAAGAATTGGACTTGCCTTCCTGGAAGCAGCGGGGCGCATGCCGGACGGACGACCTCACCATCGTCCTCTCCGGTCCGAGGGGAACATAATGAAGATCGCATTGGTGGGCTTCGGGGACGTGGGGCAGGCGTTCGCCACCGAATTGTTGAAGTGGAATCATGTGTCGGTCGCCGCGTTCGACACCCAGTTTATGGCCAAGGGCGGGTGGCTCTGGGATCACGCCTGCGCCATGGGCGTTCAGGCGGTCGATTGCCTTTCGCTCGGCGCATGCCATGCCGACGTCGTGATTTCGGCAGTCACTGCCGACGAGTGCGAGGAAGCCGCTATGGCGGCGGCGGACTGCATCAGTCCGGGGCAGTATTACTTCGATCTCAACTCGTCTTCGCCGAAGACGAAGCAGCGAGCGGCATCGCATATCGAGTGTGCCGGCGGTCTTTACGTCGAAGGCGCCATCATGGCTCCGGTCGCCGAGCGCGGTCTGCATGTCCCCATTCTTTCGGGCGGCGCCCACGCGATGGTTCTCGCAACCCGTCTCAATCCTCTTGGCATGAGCATCACGCCGTACTCGGCCGATCTTGGACGTGTGTCGGCGGCAGCGCTTTGCCGCAATCTCCTGGTTGAAGGCCTCGAAGCCCTGCTCGACGATTGCCTGGCCATCGCGCGCCATGCCGGCGTCGAAAAGGCCGTATACCAGAGCCTTGCGGGGGATTTCCCGTCCGTCGATTGGACCGGTCTCGTCCAGGTGATGTGCCCCGACAGTACCGAACATCAGCCGGCAAGCACGGCGGAAATGCTGGAAGCGGCCGATATGATGGACGAGTTCGGCTATGACGGTCGTCTGGAGCGGGCGCTCGCCTTCCACAGGAGATGCGGTACGGCAGGCAAGGTCGCGCAATAGAAGGCAGCGACCGTATCAGCGCCGCTCGGACGTCCCGATAACGCTTGCCGCGAACCGCTCCGCCTTCCCGACGAGCTCGTCCAATGCCGTGTTGCTGCTTAGCCGGTTCCAGCCGATCGTTCCCGGATCTCTCGCCATTTGTCGCTCGAGGACGTCGATGGTCGCGTCTGAGGTTCCCTCCGGACGTGTCCTGATCCGTTCTTTAAGAACCTCGGGGTCGGCATCGAGCCAGAGCCCGGCGAAGGGAACTCCCAGCCTCGTCGCCACTGCTTCGATCGCAGCGCGGTGCTCGTCGGTGTCATAGACGGCATCGACCACGACCTGTCCGCCACCGGTCAGAATGGCGGCTGCCTTTTCGCACAGCGCATCGTAGACCCTGGCCGAAACCTCGGGCGAATAGGCCTCCGGCGGCAGACGTTCTTTAGGTCGACGTCCGAACATCGCCTTGCGCAACCGGTCGCTCTCGAGAATTCGTGCGCCCGGCGCGCCACCGAGCCGTGGCGCGAGTGCGTCGGCGAGCGTCGATTTCCCCGATCCGCTCAGCCCGCCGATGGCGAGGAGTCGCGGTGAGTGGGGGTGCAGGAGTTCCCGCGCGAAATCGAAATAGCCCCTGGCGGACCGGGTCAGCGCACCGTCCGGATCGGCATCTTCCTCGATCTGCGTCCCGGTGACATGGGCGCGGACGGCGGCCCGAACCGCCATGAAGAACGGCAGGAGCCGGAAGCCCGCGTCCTCGCCGGTCAAGTCGAAATAGCGGTTCATGACGACGTTGGCGAAGGCATAGAAGCCGCGACGCCATAGATCCATCAGCAGGAAGGCGAGATCGTAGAGCACGTCGACGGTCGCGATCCGATCGTTGAAATCGATGCAGTCGAACATGCGCGGTCCGCTATCACTCATGAAGATGTTGCGGAGATGCAGGTCGCCATGGCAGAGCCTCACCTTTCCCGCCGCCTCACGCTCGTCCATCAGCGGAGCGACACCCGCCCAGGCATTCCGGAAAGCCGTGGCCAAAGTGCGAACGTCCACCTCGGCAAAGACATGGCTGGTGGCGAAGCCCGCCTCGTTGATATCGAGAACGCCGGCCATGTTCGCCGAGCCGCTGGTTTCATGGACCAGTGGCGCCGTCGCGTGAAAAGCGGCAACTATCTCGGCCGTCTCCTCCATCATCGCGGTCGTGAGTTTGCCCTCAGCGGCCATGCGCTCGAACAGCGAATGCTGGGCGAAACGTTCCATCTCGACCACCGCATCGACCATTTTGCCATTGCCGCCGAAGGTGAGGCTGCCGTCCGCCTCACGGGTTATCCGCCGGACGCCGAGATAGAGTTCAGGTGTCGCGCGGCGATTGAGCTCTACCTCGCGATGGCAGAAGGCGAGGCGGAGTTCCGGCGTGGAGAAGTCGACATAGGGGAGTTTCACCGCGCGCTTGAGCTTGAAGGCGCGCCCGTCGATCAGGAAGACGATCGAGATATGCGTTTCGATGACTTTGACAGGACCGGAAAAGCCGTAACTTTCGCCCCGTGTGAGAAAATCGATCGTCGGGGACTGGTCGTGAATGTCCATTCGCTCTCCATGCGGCGCGACAGTCTCGTGGCACCTTGTCCGATTCCGGTAGTGATGGCCATACGATATTGCGCGCCTGCGACGATCGGCCGACGGGCGCTGAAACGGTACAGAAGGGAGGCCGCACGACAGGGGTGTCGCGCGGCCTTACAATTGCCGGATCGGTCGGTTGGATCAGCCGACGTCGAACTTCACGCCCTGTGCCAGCGGAAGCGTCTTGCCGTAGTTCACCGTATTGGTGGCACGGCGCATATAGGCTTTCCAGGCATCCGAGCCGGATTCGCGACCGCCGCCGGTCTCCTTCTCGCCGCCGAACGCGCCGCCGATCTCGGCGCCGGACGGGCCGATATTGACGTTGGCGATGCCGCAATCGGAGCCGCGGGCGGAGACGAAGGTCTCTGCTTCCTGCATGTTGTTGGTGAAGATGGACGAGGAGAGCCCCTGCGGCACGTCGTTGTTGAGTGCCAGCGCCTCATCGAAGTCGCTGTATTTCACGACGTAGAGGATCGGGGCGAAGGTCTCTTCCTTCACCGGGCCCATCTGGGACGGCATCTCGACGACGGCAGGCCGGACGTAGAAGGCGTCTGCCGCTTCGTTCTGCAGCACCCGATCGCCGCCGGAAACCTTGCCACCGGCGGCCTTTGCCTCAGCAAGCGCCTTCTGCATGCGTTCGTAGGAGCCGCTGTCGATCAGCGGACCGACGAGCGTCGATGACTGCAGCGGATTGCCGATCGTGACCGAGCCATAGGCCTGAACCAGCCGCGGAACCAGCTTGTCGTAGACGCTCTCGTGCACGAAGAGGCGGCGGAGCGTCGTGCAGCGCTGGCCAGCCGTACCCATCGCCGCGAATGCAACGCCGCGCAGCGTCAGGTCGAGATCGGCCGTCGGGCAGACGATCGCGGCGTTGTTGCCGCCGAGTTCGAGGATCGAGCGGGCGAAGCGCGTGGCGAGCCGCGGTCCGACGGCATGGCCCATGGCCGTCGAGCCGGTTGCCGAGACGAGCGGGACGCGCGGATGGTCTACCAGCGTTTCACCGACCTCACGACCGCCGATCAGCAGGGTGGAGAGGTTGGCGGGTGCCTTGCCGCCTTCGGCGACATAGCGTGCAAGCGCCTTTTCGAAGATCGCCTGGGTGGCGAGAGCCGTGAGCGGTGTCTTCTCGGACGGCTTCCAGACGGTCGAGTTGCCGCAGACGAGCGCAAGTGCCGCGTTCCACGACCAGACGGCGACGGGGAAGTTGAAAGCGGAGATGATGCCGGTGACGCCGAGGGGGTGCCACGTCTCCATCATGCGGTGGTCGGCGCGCTCGGTCGCGATCGTCAGACCGTAGAGCTGGCGGGACAGGCCGACCGCGAAGTCGCAGATGTCGATCATCTCCTGAACCTCGCCGAGGCCTTCGGAGAGGATCTTGCCGACTTCGATCGAAACCAGGCGGCCGAGGTCGGCTTTGGCGGTACGCAGCTCTTCGCCGAGCAGGCGAATGAGTTCGCCACGCTTCGGCGCCGGAACCAGCCGCCACTCCAGGAACGCCTCGTGCGCGGCGGCGATCGCCTTGTCCGCCTCGGCCGCGCTGATCTCGGCGAGTTTCGCCAGCTGTTCGCCGTTGACCGGGGAACGGACGGCGAGCATGCCGCCGGAGAGCGTTGCCTGCGGGACGCCGAGGCGGGTGAGGATGGCGCTGACTTCGGCCGAAAGGCCAAGATTGGCGAGGGTCATTGGGGTCCTTCCAGTTCTTTCGTTTTGTTATGGCCGGGGGAGCGACGCCTCTTGCCTAGAAGCGGGCACCCGCGAAATGGGCGATCTGCGCACCGGCTTCGTAGTAGGCGCCCTTCAGGGTGCGCAACGATGCCTTCTCGACCGTCGTTACCGGCAGCGGCAGATCGGCCTCGGAGAGCTCGCCGAGAACGTGGCGTGCAATCGTCTTACCGAAAACCGTGCCCGGTGCAATGCCGCGGCCGTTATAGCCTGAGAAGCCCACGACCTTAGGCGCGAAGACGTGGAAGCGCGGCAGTGCGTCGCTCGTCATGCCGATGCGGCCGTACCATTCGGCCTCGAAGTCGATGCCGGCGAGCGCGGGGAAGAGTTTCCTGAGTGCCCGCTTCGCCCAGGCCTTGTGAACGCTGAGGCCGGTGTTGCGCAGCGCCCCGACGCTTCCGAAAACTAGGCGGCCGGCCCGGTCCATGCGGAAGGAGGAGAGCACTTCCCTGGTGTCCCAGCAACCCTCGCGGCCCGGCAGGATCGTCTTCAGGAGCTCCTTCGGCAGAGGAGCCGTGGCGAAATTGAAATAGGGGAGCAGCACCTGCTCGTTGCGGACCGCTTCCCAAGGGCCGGTCGAATAGAATTCTGATGCGACGATAATCCAGTCGGCGGAAACCGCGCCGCCTCTCGTGCGAACGATCCAGCGGTCGCCGGTGCGTTCCGTCGAGACGGCGGCGCTCCCCGTGTGAATGGTCGCGCCTGCCGCGATCGCCGCCTTTGCAAGGCCGCGGACATAGGCGAGCGGTTGCAGCGTCCCGGCCCGCATGTCGAGCAGCGAGCCCGCATAGGCGGTCGTGCCGGTGCGCTTTGCCGTTTCGTCTGCCGAAAGGATGCGGACATCGGCACCCCGTTCCGCCCACTGGCGGCAGCGCTCCTTGATCTCGTCGAGCCCGGATTTCCCGACTGCGCAATGCAGCGTTCCGTTCTTCTCGATCTCGCAATCGATGCCGTGCTTTTCGACCAGTTCACGCACCAGCAGCGGCGCATTCCCAAGGAGGTCGAGCAGGCGCTCGCCGTGGACTGGTCCGAGCACACCGGGGATCTCCGAAGGCATGACCCACATGCCGCCGTTGATCAGGCCGACATTGCGTCCGGCACCGCCGAAGCCGATTTCCGTCGCCTCGAGGAGAACGACCTTCACGCCCTTCTCGGCGAGATGCAGCGCGGCCGAGATACCGGTATAGCCGCCGCCGACGATGGCGACATCCGCCGTAAGGTCGCCGGCGAGAGGAGATGTTCGAGGAGCCGCGGGAGCGGTCTTTTCCCACAGACCGTGGGAACGTGGATCATTCAACATGAGTGTCGTCCGTGTGAGGCCGGCCGGCAGCTTCGCTCCGGCGCGGCGGGTAAATCCTTCGGCCCGACATCGGGATGCAGCAAGGTCAGATTCGGTCCGGGTCCGCTGCCGGGCCAAAGCGGCCATTCATTCCGTGCGCGCTGTCTTGCGGAAATTAGAAGAGGATTTTATCCAGCAGTACCGATAAATTCTCAAGAGTTCATTCCCAAGGGGTATAACATGCTGCCCGCCCGGCGCTTCCTGCCTTCGCTCTCTCTGCTGGCTGCCTTCGAGGCGGCAGCGCGAACGGGAAGCATCACCGCGGCTGCCAAGGAACTCGATCTCACCCAGAGTGCCGTGAGCCGTCAGATCAAGGCACTGGAGAACCAGATCGGGGTCGATCTCTTCGTGCGCGAGCGGCAGACGATCCGTCTGACCGTCGCCGGAGAAAGCTACGCCCACGAGATCCGCGAAGCCTTGCGTCGCATTTCCAGCGCCTCGCTGAACCTCAGGGCCAATCCGCGCGGCGGTACGCTGAACCTCGCCATCCTGCCGACCTTCGGCGCGCGCTGGCTCGCGCCCCGGCTCGGCCGCTTTCTCGATGCCAATCCGGGAATCACCATCAATCTCGTCACCCGGCTGTCGCCCTTCGATTTCCGTCTCGACGCGATCGACGCCGCAATCCATTTCGGCCAACCTCTCTGGCCGGGGGCGGAACTGACGCTGCTGATGAAGGAGACGACGATCCCCGCCTGCAGCCCTGCCTTCAAGGCTACCCACAAGATCGAGCGGCCGGCGGACCTCCTCGACGTGTCGCTGCTGCATCTCACCACCCGGCCGGACGCCTGGGAGAAGTGGTTCGCCCGCTCGGGCGTACATGCGGAAGGCGTCCACGGCATGCTCTTCGACCAGTTCGCGACCGCCTCGCAGGCCGCCATGGGCGGGCTTGGCGTGGCCCTCCTGCCGGTTTTCCTCATCCGCGAGGAACTGCGGCGCGGAGAGCTGGTGCCGGCGATCGACAAGGAGGTCGAGAGCAGCGAACGCTATTATCTCGCCTACAGCCGCGAGCGGGCGAACTATCCGCCGCTCGTCGCCTTCCGCAACTGGATCGTCGAGGAAGCCGAGCGGGAACCGCAGGTGCGGGAGCCGTCACCAGCCCTCTGACAGCACCTTTTCCAGCATGTCGGCGAAGAAATCGGCGCTCTCGCGGGAGAGGCAGAGCGGCGGCTTGATCTTCAGAACGTTGAGATGGTCGCCGGTCGGCTGCATGATGACGCCGAGATCGAGCAGGCGGTCGCAGATGCCCGCCGTCTCTTCCGTCGCCGGTTCCAGCGTCTCGCGGTCGCGAACGAATTCCAGCCCGAGGTAAAGCCCCATGCCGTGAACCGCGCCGACGAGCGGGAAGCGCCGCCCGAGCGCTTCGAGCCGTGCCTTCAGGTGGTCGCCGGTCTCGCGGGCGTTTTCCTGCAGGCGCTCGTCGCGCATGATGTCGAGGAGGGTCATGCCGACGACGCAGCTGACCGGGCTGCCGCCGGCGGAAGAGAAGAAGTAGCCTTCCTGTTCCAGCGCATCGGCGATCTCCCGACGGGTGATCACGGCGCCGAGCGGCTGGCCGTTGCCCATGCCCTTGGCGACGGTGATGATGTCCGGCACGACACCCTGTTCCTCGAAACCCCAGAAGTAGTGGCCGAGACGGCCGTAGCCGACCTGTACCTCGTCGGCGATGCAGACACCGCCGCGCTCGCGGATCATGCCGTAGACCTGCTGCAGGTAGCCGGGCGGCAGCGGGATACCGCCGGCATTGCCGTAGACCGTCTCGCAGATGAAGCCGGCGAGCCCGCTTCCGCTGTCGTCGATGTGCTGCAGAGCCTTTGCCACCACGCCGACATAGTTTGCGGTCGAATCCTTGCCGCGGAAGGGGCCGCGATACGTGTTCGGCGCCGTGACTGGATGCACCCAGTCCGGCCGTGTTTCGAGCGCTCTCGGATTGTCGGCGATCGAGGTGGAGACGGCGTCGCTCGCCACCGTCCACCCGTGATAGGCCTCGAGCAGGCTGACGATGTTGCGTGCGCCGGCATAGGCCCAGGCGAGGCGGAGGGCGAGGTCGTTCGCCTCGGAACCGCTGTTGACAAGGAAGACCGTGTCGAGCCCTTCGGGCGCGAGTTCGGCTAACCGGTTGGAGAACTCCGCGACTGCCGCGTAGTGGAAGCGGGAATTGGTATTGAGCAGCGACCACTGCCGACCGACGGCGCGCGCGAGTCGCGGATGGCCGTGGCCGAGAATGGTGACGTTGTTGACCATGTCGAGGTAGGCGCGGCCGCAGACGTCGAACATATGCTCCTTCCAGCCGCGCTCGATCTGCGGCGGATTGGAATAGTAGTTCTTCTGCGGCCGGGCGAAACTCCTCTGCCGCATCGCAAGGAGTTCTGCACTGTGCGGCGGGGGAGCGTCGACGCTGACCCCGAGCAGTGGCGATGGTGAAGGGCAGAGCACCGACCATGCAGCCGCCTGTTCGGGCGTCGCGAAGAGCGGCGGCACGAGGTCCGCGTCGCGGCAGAGCTGCAGGCGCAGGCCGCCGACCGCGCCGGCGGCACCCGCGACATGGCCAATGGACTGGCCCGCTGTCACAGCCTCGCCGGCTTCGAGCGGGCAGTCGAGACCATCGATGTGAAGGCACATGTCGTCCGACAGAAGCACGAGGTGATGGCCGTTGCGGGCAATCGTGGCGTCAAAGGGCGCAACCGCCTCGGTACCTGCCGGCAGGCAGATATCGACGTGCAGTGCGCAGGTCGCCGGCGCCCGGTCACTGTGCAGCCGCGTGTAGGAAAGCCGGTATTCGCCGTAGCGGGTCGAGGCGACGTCGGTTTCCGCAGCGGCCTTGGCGAGGAGCTTCCAGTCGACCTCGTGGTCCGACCAGTTGTCGTTGACGAAGTCGAGGCTGAGGACCGAGAGATCGGTGAGGCGGACGTCCTCGGGGGCGATGCCGGGCAGAAGCCGCCCGATCGGCTGGAGCGGTTTCTCCGCGTCCATCCCGACCGCCTGCAGGATTGCCGCCTCCATCAGCGAGAACGGCACCGCGTTCGCGACCTCGAAGATCTCCCGTTCGTGGTCGATATTGCCGAGCACGTAGGCGTTGTCTGGCTCGATCGTAAGCTGCTGTTCGCTGCTCGCGACGAGGATCACCGCGCGTGCGACAACCAGCGGCCAGAGCGCTCGCAACTCCTCTTCCTTCAGCGGATAAAGCTCGTGAAAGGCCCGGATCGCCGGCAGGATGAAGAAGGGATCGCCGTCGGCATGATGCAGCAGAGAGGCGCAGGTGACCGCGAGGTCGGCGACCAGCCAGCCGGTCATGACATCGCCGAAATCGATGACGCCGTCGGGGATGAAGCGGCCATGCCGGTCCCGCCGGCTGACGACATTGTCGTCGGTTACGTCGTGATGGATAGGCTGCGTCCTGAAGGCCGCCTGCAGCGGGCGGATATGCTTGACGGCGGCAATCATCGCCTTGGCGATGGCGTCGCGCCTCGCATGGTCGGTCACGGAGCCGAGGAGCTGGAGCGCCACCGGCCCGGCCCGGCGGAGGTCCCATTGCAGGTCACGGTCGAGCCCCGGATGGGAGAAGTCGCGCAGTCCGAGAGCGACCTGTGCCGAGAGGGTGCCGAGCACCGAGACCGCCTGCGTCGGCAGGAAGTGTTGCCGTGTCAGGGGTTCACCGTCGAGATAGGTGAGGAGACGGATCTGGCAATCCTCTCCGCCAATCGAAAGAGGAAGAATATGCCGCCCGGCGCCATCGGCGAGCGGGACTGGAACACGCGGCATGTTCTGGAGGCCGGCGAGGTGATGCATCGCGGCGTTCTGTGCCTCGAGCTCCACGGTGGCATATTCTACCCGGGCGATCTTCAACACGAAGCACGAGGCACCCGTATCGATCAGGTAGTTGCGGTCCTGCTGGCTGCCGAGTTCGCGGATCGAGCCTTCCAGTCCGTAGTGCTCCCGCAAGACCGCCGCCGCCTGTTCGGCACTGACGTTCGGCCGCGGCAGCCGGGCGCGCTGCACAGAAGCATTGTCGGACATGATTGGTCTCCCTCGAGAATCCTTGAACGGAGATTATCAGAGGAAAAGCAGGCGTCTATCCCGGCGACGCGTTCGTGTCGGGATAGACCTCTTCTGCGGTCAATGGTCGCTGGGCTCAGCCCATGCGCTCCGAGGCATAGGAGCCCGGGGAAGCGGGGAAGACGACGGTGCGGTTGCCGTTGATGAAGGTGCGGTGATGGATATGGGCGTGGATGGCGCGGGCCAGCACCTGGCTCTCGACGTCACGGCCGATCGACACGTAGTCCTCGGCCGACTGCGCATGAGTGATGCGGGCGACGTCCTGTTCGATGATCGGGCCTTCGTCGAGATCGGCGGTTACGTAGTGAGCGGTCGCCCCGATCAGCTTCACGCCGCGCTCGAAGGCCTGCTTGTAGGGGTTGGCGCCCTTGAAGCTCGGCAGGAAGGAGTGATGAATGTTGATGATCTTGCCCGACATCTTCTTGCAGAGGCTATCGGAAAGGACCTGCATGTAGCGGGCGAGCACGATGAGTTCGGTGCCGGTCTGCTCGACGAGGTCCAGCAACTGCTTCTCGGCCTGCGGCTTGTTCTCCTTGGTCACCTTGATGTGATAGAAGGGGATGTCATGGTTGACGACGACCTTTTGGTAGTCGAAGTGGTTGGAGACGACGCCGACGATGTCGATCGGCAGCGCCCCGATCTTCCAGCGGTAGAGCAGGTCGTTGAGGCAGTGGCCGAAGCGCGAGACCATCAGCAGCACCTTCATGCGCTCGCTGGCGTCGTGCATGTCCCAGTCCATGCCGAAGGTTTCGGCGATCGGCCCGAAATCTGCGACGAGGGCTTCGCACGCAGCACCTTCCTCGGAGATGAAGGAGACGCGCATGAAGAACTTGCCGGTGTCGAGATCGTCGAACTGCGAGGAGTCGACGATGTTGCAGCCCTTCCCGGCAAGATAGCCCGATATCGCCGCGACAATGCCGCGGGTCGACTTGCACGAAACCGTCAATACGTAGCTCTTCATGTTCTTTCACCCTTTTCCCGTCGCGAGCGGATTGCTGACTGCTCTAGCGCACTCGCCGTGCCGCGCAAAGCCGCTGGCCTTCGTTTCTGTCCGAACGGGCACGGTCTCCGGCATCCGGTCACCTCCCGTTCCTTGAGGGTGAGCTTAGGGCGGATGACGGAAAATTCCGTTCCGGTTGCGTCTTCCGCAAGCGATTTCCCGTCGTCGGGCTGCAAGGCCCTGTTCTGGCGCGCGCGCCCCGGAGCTTCCTTGACCTTTCGTGACCGGCGGTCCTAACGTCCGCTTCGTTGTCGTCAGGGGTGGGATTTCATGTTCGTCGGTTCGCGTTTTGGGAGCTCTTCCCTCTTTGGCTTCGCCGCAGTGGCGGCCACGGCCGTATTTCTCGCCGCGTGGCCGGGGCAGGCGACGGAGGCATGCTTTCGAGGCATCAATCTCTCGGGCGCCGAATTCGGCGAGCCGCCGGGGACGGCAGGCAAGGATTACGTCTATCCCTCGACTGAGACCATCGACTATTTCGTGTCGAAGGGTTTCACCTCGGTGCGCCTTCCCTTCCTCTGGGAACGCCTGCAGCCTCGACTGGAAGGGGAGCTCGACCCGGCCGAGCTGGCGCGCCTCGTCGATACGGTCGGGCGGCTCCGCGACCGGGGACTGCGGATCGTTCTGGACCCGCACAACTACGCCCGGTACCGGGGAGAGCCGATCGGTTCGGCAGCCCTTCCCGTGGCGGCGTTCGCGGACTTCTGGGGCCGGCTTGCGCGCGTCTTCGCAAACCAGCCGGACGTCTCCTTCGGGTTGATGAACGAACCGCACGACATCCCCGCCGGCCAGTGGCTCGAGGGTGCCAATGCCGCAATCGCCGGGATACGCAACGCCGGTGCCGGCAATCTGGTCCTGGTGCCGGGGACGGCGTGGACCGGCGCTCACAGTTGGCAGACATCCCCTGCGGACGGAGCCA
>DATGWU010000730.1:0-2765 GCA_035299345.1 Rhizobium sp. | reverse complement strand
CTCCGCCTCGATCAACCCCGACGCGCAGAGCGGCAGCAATCTGCCCGGCGTCGACACGCCGACGGCCGCGGGCGGTGCCGAAGTCGCCTCGCTCGGCAGCGAGTCCGACGTCTACCAGGTCGCCTACGGCCATGTCCTTTCCGGCGACTACGGCCTTGCCGAGAACGAGTTCAACGACTTCCTGAGCCGCTATCCGCAGAGCCGCAAGGCGGCCGATGCGCATTTCTGGCTGGGCGAAGCGCAATATTCCCAGGGCAAGTTCAACGAGGCGGCGAAGACCTTCCTCAACGCCCACCAGGCCTACAGCGCCTCGCCGAAAGCCCCGGAAATGCTGCTGAAGCTCGGCATGTCGCTCGCCGCGCTCGACAATACCGAGACCGCCTGCGCCACGCTCAAGGAAGTGACGCGCCGCTATCCCAAGGCCTCGCGCGCCGTCGTCAACAAGGTTGCGACCGAACAGAAGCGCCTGAGCTGCTGACGCGGCCGTCGCGATGGACGCGCCCGCAGACATCCTGCCCGAGCGGGACACCTCGCCCGAAGACGCCGTCTCGCAGTTTCTCGGTTCGCTCGCAAAGCCCTCGCGCATCCTCGTCGCGATTTCCGGCGGCAGTGATTCCACCGGCCTTCTCCTCGCCCTGCACCGGCGCATTGCCGCAGGCGACCAGCCCCACACTCTTTTCGCCGCCACGATCGACCACGCCCTGAGGCCGGACTCCGCCGACGAAGCCGCGCGCGTCGCCGCCTTCTGCCGCGACCTCGGCATTGCGCACGAAACCCGCCGCTGGATCGGCGAAAAGCCCACGACCGGCATCTCCGCCGCCGCGCGCGAGGCGCGCTACCGGCTGCTGTCCGATATCGCCGCCGGGCTTCGCGCCGATCTTCTCGTGACCGGCCACACCGCCGACGACCAGGCGGAGACGGTCGCCATGCGCACCGCCCGCGCGCCCTCCCCGCACGGCCTCGCCGGCATGGCACCGGCCACGCTCTACGACCGCAGGCTCTGGATCGTGCGCCCTTTCCTTTCCGTCCGTCGCGCGGCGATCCGCGCCTTCCTGACCCGGAACGGCCTCGGCTGGATCGACGATCCGAGCAACCTCAACCCCGCCTATGAGCGCGTTCGCACCCGCATGGCGCTGTCGCAATCGGCCCCGGACCTCGACCGGACCGCCGCCGCCCGCCGCACCCGCCTCTCCAGGGACGCCGCAAACCTGCTGCGTGCCACCGCCACGCTCCGGCACGGGACCATCGTCCGGCTCGCGCCCGAAGCACTCGACGCGGAGCCGACGGTGCTGCGCCATGCGCTGGCCTTCCTGCTCGCCGTCCTCGGCGGCCGGTCCTATCTGCCGGCGGGCGAGCAGATGGATCGCGTTATCGCCCTCGCGCTTGCACCCGGACATGGCCGGAGGACGGCGGTGCGCACGCTCGTCTGGAAGCGGGCCGACGGGTTCTATCTGATGCGGGAAAATCGCAATCTGCCGGAAGTCACCATCGCGCCGGGACGAACGGCGCTCTGGGACGACCGTTTTCTCGTCACGAACGGTGGCGAGGGGCAAATCCGGATCGGCCCCGGCCCAGACCTGCCCGCCGGCGATGACAACCGGCCCGTCCCCCGTCTCCTCGCGCGGCACCGGGCGCGGGTTCTGCCGCATGTCATCTCCCCGGAAGGCGGCGCACCCGTCGCAGCCGCCGAGGTGGAGGCCGTTTCGGTCGAGCCGGTGCTCGCCCCCTTCGACCACTTTCTGCCGGTTTTCGACCTCGCCGTCGCCGACGTTCTGGCCGCGCTCTTCGGCAGGTCCCTGTATCCCGTTGCGCCAATTTAGGTCTTGTTGACGGAAAACGCATTCGCGAGGTCGGTTTTCCTTGGCAATGCGGCACCGCAATCCTATGTTAATGGACAATCATACCGGCCGCAGGCAATGCAGGCTGTTTCTGTTCGGGGAGTTCAATGAACCCAAATTTTCGTAATTTCGCGCTATGGGCCATCATCGCCTTGCTGTTGATCGCTCTCTTCAGCATGTTCCAGACGTCGCCGTCTCAGACCAGCTCGCGCGAAATCCCGTATTCGCAGTTCCTTCGTGAAGTCGATTCCGGCCGCGTCCGTGACGTCACCGTCACCGGCAATCGCGTCGCCGGCACCTATGTCGAGAACGGAACGGCCTTCCAGACCTATGCGCCGGTCATCGACGACATGCTGCTCGAAAAGCTGCAGTCGAAGAACGTCATGATCGTCGCCCGCCCCGAAACCGATGGCTCGTCCGGTTTCCTCAGCTACCTCGGCACGCTGCTGCCGATGTTGCTGATCCTCGGCGTCTGGCTGTTCTTCATGCGGCAGATGCAGGGCGGATCGCGTGGCGCCATGGGATTCGGCAAGTCCAAGGCGAAGCTCCTGACCGAGGCCCACGGCCGCGTGACCTTCGATGATGTCGCAGGCGTCGACGAGGCCAAGCAGGACCTTGAGGAGATCGTCGAATTCCTCCGCGACCCGCAGAAGTTCCAGCGCCTCGGCGGACGTATTCCCCGCGGCGTGCTTTTGGTCGGCCCGCCCGGTACCGGTAAGACGCTGCTCGCCCGCGCCATCGCCGGCGAGGCCAACGTGCCCTTCTTCACCATTTCGGGTTCGGATTTCGTCGAAATGTTCGTCGGCGTCGGTGCCGCGCGGGTGCGCGACATGTTCGAGCAGGCCAAGAAGAACGCGCCCTGCATCATCTTCATCGACGAAATCGACGCCGTCGGCCGCCATCGTGGTGCGGGCCTCGGCGGCGGTA
>DATGWU010000729.1:0-4271 GCA_035299345.1 Rhizobium sp. | reverse complement strand
GTCGGCGGTCGCCAAGATGGCAATCCTCCTCGTCGCCGTCGCCTTTCTCGCGCGCGCCGCTGCTGCCTATTTCGGTGCGACCGGCCTCATCTTCGCGGCGGGCGTGACGGGGCTCGCCGATATCGACGCCACGACGGTTGCCGTCGCCGGCATGCTTCCGACGCTCGACCGGGAAACGGCGGTCGAGGCGATCGGCGTCGCCGTGCTCGCCAACGTCGCGGCCAAGGCGGTCTATGCCTCGGCGCTCGCCGGCGGCGCCTTCAGCCGCCATCTCTGGGCAGCCTCGATCCTCGCCTCACTCGCCGCTTCGGCCGTCCTCCTCGCGTCGTTGGCGTCCTGAAGGCTGCCGCTTGCCCGCGATGGTGGCCAAAGCCCCTTGAATTCGGGCGATTTTTGTGGTCTTGAACCGGCTCCGCGATCCTTCAGGCGCTGCCGCTCACCGAAGCCGCGCGCCTCGCCGCAAATTTCAAGGAAAAACACCGAAATGGCCCGTTCAGCTCTCCTCAATGTCATGGTTCAGGCCGCGCTCAAGGCCGGCAAGTCGCTGGCGCGCGATTTCGGCGAGGTCCAGAACCTGCAGGTCTCCGTCAAGGGACCGGGTGACTTCGTCTCTCAGGCTGATTTCCGTGCGGAGAAGATCGTCAAGGAAGAGCTCATGAAAGCGCGTCCGACCTACGGCTTCCTCGGCGAGGAGGGCGAGGAGATCATCGGCACCGACGGCTCCCACCGCTGGCTCGTCGATCCGCTGGACGGCACCACCAACTTCCTCCACGGCATTCCGCAGTTCGCCGTCTCGATCGCGCTCGAACGCAATGGCGAGGTTGTCGCCGGCGTCGTCTTCAATCCTGCGACCGACGAGCTCTTCACCGCCGAGCGTGGCGGTGGCGCCTTCCTCAACGACCGCCGCATCCGGGTCGCGGCCCGCAAGACGCTCTCCGACTGCGTCATCGGCTGCGGCATCCCGCATCTCGGCAAGTCGAATCACGGCAAGTTCCTGCTCGAGCTGCGCCACGTGATGGGCGAAGTCTCGGGCGTGCGCCGCATCGGATCGGCCGCTCTCGACCTCGCTTATGTCGCGGCGGGCCGCTTCGACGGCTTCTGGGAAACCCACCTCAATGCCTGGGACATCGCGGCCGGCCTGATCCTCATCCGCGAGGCGGGCGGTTTCAGCAGCGATACCGACGGCGGCACCGACATGCTGTCGACCGGCACCGTCGTCGCCGGCAACGAATACATCCAGAAGGCGCTCCTCGAGGTCATCGGCCGGCCGGTGCCGAAAGCCTGACGCCGTGTCGCCGGCTGTGTCCGGCGGGCGCTTTCCCCTTCAATTCGTCTCAATTTTCCACTAGCCTCCCGCAGCAAGATCCCGGGAGGCTGAGGACGATATGGTGAAAGTGAAGCTGGCGGACCTGGAAGTGGCCGAGACGGGGACGGGGAACTTCGAGCACAAGCTCTCGAGCCCGATGCCCTTCTTCACCACCATGCTGATCTTCCTGATCATCGTGGGCTTCATCACCGCCATTCTCTACCGGCAGGCCCATGCGGCCTTCGTCACTAATCCCGGGCTGAACGGGCTCATCCTCGGCGTTCTCGCCGTCGGGATCATCCTTGTCTTCACCCATGTCCTGGCGCTGCGGCCGGAAGTGCGCTGGTTCAATTCCTTCCTCGCGGCCGGCAGCGCCGACAAGGTCGGGCGTGAGCCGCGCCTGCTTGCGCCGGTGCGTTCGCTGATCGGGGGGCGGCGCGACCTTGCGATCTCGACGGCCTCGCTGCGCTCCATCCTCGATTCGATCGCCACGCGGCTCGACGAGTCGCGGGACACGTCCCGTTACCTCATCGGACTTCTCGTCTTCCTCGGCCTGCTCGGCACCTTCTGGGGGCTGCTCGGCACCATCAGCTCGATCACCGCGGTCATCCAGTCTCTCGACCCGACGTCCGGCGACAGCGCCGACGTGCTGCAGGCGCTGAAGAACGGGCTCACCGGGCCGCTGAGCGGCATGGGCACGGCGTTTTCGTCCTCACTGCTCGGCCTTTCCGGCTCGCTCATCCTCGGCTTCCTCGACCTGCAGGCGGGGCGCGCGCAGAACCGTTTCTACACCGAACTCGAAAACTGGCTATCATCGGTGACGGATGTCGGCTCCGACCTCATGGTCGCGGAGACGCCGGCCGTCTCCTCCGACGACATGAAGCGGCTGATCGGACAGATGCACAAGCTGATGACGCAGCAGGCCGGCGCCAGCAACGAGCGTTCCGTCGCCGCCGTCGCAAACCTCGCCGAGGGCATCCAGGGTCTCGTCAAAAACATGCGCAACGAGCAGCAGATGCTGCGCGACTGGATCGAACAGCAGCAGGAAGACGCCCGCGCCATGCGCAAGGTCCTCGAACGACTGAACGACAAGATGGGTGGGGACGAGTAACCGATGGCCCTCGCGCGCAACCGCCGCCGGGAACGCGGTGTCGACTACTGGCCGGGCTTCGTCGATGCGCTCTCGACTCTGCTTCTCGCCATCATGTTCCTGCTCACCGTCTTCGTGCTGGCGCAGTTCATCCTGAGCCGTGAGATTTCGGGCAAGGATGAGGTTCTCAACCGGCTGAACAGCCAGATTGCCGAGCTCACCGAATTGCTGGCACTGGAAAAGAGCGGCAAGCAGGATCTCGAAGACACGCTTGCGACCCTGCAGTCGTCGCTCTCCGCTTCCGAAAGCGAGCGCAGCCGCCTGCAGCAGCTTCTCGCGAGCGGTGCGGGTTCGGCGGAGGCTGCCAACAGCCGCATCGGCACGCTCAACCAGCAGCTCGACCAGGAGAAGGAAGTCAGCGCCCGAGCGCTGAGCCAGGTGGAACTGCTGAACCAGCAGATCGCCGCACTTCGGGCGCAGATCGCCGCCGTCGAGCAGGCGCTGCAGGCGTCCGAGGCCAAGGACCAGACGTCGCAGGCGAAGATCGCCGATCTCGGACGTCGCCTCAACGTCGCTCTCGCCCAGCGCGTGCAGGAGCTCAACCGCTATCGCTCCGATTTCTTCGGCCGGCTGCGCGAAATTCTCTCCGACCGCGAGAACATCCGCATCGTCGGCGACCGCTTCGTCTTCCAGTCGGAAGTGCTTTTCCCGTCCGGCAGCAGCAACCTCAATCCTGAGGGCGAGGTCGAAATGGCCAAGCTCGCGGCCGCGCTCATCGATCTCGCCAAGGAAATCCCGGCGGAAATCAACTGGGTGCTGCGCGTCGACGGCCACACCGACAACGTGCCGCTGCTCGGCACCGGCCGCTATGCCGACAACTGGGAGCTCTCCTCGGCGCGCGCCATCGCCGTCGTCAAGTTCCTGATCTCCCGGGGCGTGCCGTCCAACCGGCTGGTCGCTGCCGGCTTCGGCGAATTCCAGCCGATCGCGGAGGGCGACAGCCCCGACGCACGCTCGCAGAACCGGCGTATCGAACTGAAGCTCACCGAGCGATAAGTCGCCCGTCTGGCGGGGCAGGGTTGTCAAACCTTTACGTGTTCGTAAAAGTAAGAAACGGACATGGGGGAGGGGCAGACGATGGATTTCGACGTACTGGTGATCGGGGGCGGACTTGCCGGGCTCGTCGCCGCGACGGAGGCGGCGGATCGCGGGCTCAGGACCTGCATCCTCGACCAGGAGGGCGAGCAGAACCTCGGCGGCCAGGCTTTCTGGTCGCTGGGCGGCCTCTTCTTCGTCGACAGCCCCGAACAGCGGCGGATGCGCATCCGTGACAGCTATGAACTGGCGCGGCAGGACTGGCTCGGATCGGCCGGCTTCGACCGTCCGGAAGACCACTGGCCGCGGCTGTGGGCGGAGGCCTACTTGCAATTTGCCGCCGGCGAAAAGCGCGAATGGCTGCACAGGCAGGGAATGCGCTGGTTTCCGGTCGTCGGCTGGGCGGAGCGCGGCGGCTCGCTCGCCGCCGGCCACGGCAATTCCGTGCCGCGCTTCCATGTCACCTGGGGAACGGGCCCGGCGGTCATCGATCCTTTCGTCCGCCGCGCCCGCGCCGCCGAGGCGGCCGGCCGCATCGCTTTTCGATTCCGCCATCAGGTCGACCGGCTGATCGTCACCAACGGCGCGGTCACGGGTGTGCAGGGCACGATCCTCAAGCCGGACAGCATCCAGCGCGGCGGCGCCAGTTCGCGCAGTCCTGTCGGTGAGTTCGAGATCAGCGCGGGTGCGGTGATCGTCGCCTCCGGCGGCATCGGCGGCAATCACGACCTCGTGCGCAAGAGCTGGCCGGTCGACCGGCTCGGTCCGGCGCCGAAATCC
>DATGWU010000728.1:0-9818 GCA_035299345.1 Rhizobium sp. | reverse complement strand
GCTCTGCGCCTCGGTGGCGGAGGGATCGAGGGTGGCGTTGCCGGCGATCGCCGCGCTCAGGCTCTTGAGGCCATAGAAGGCGAGAAAGGCGACGCCGCCGAAGCGCAGCGCCGGCTCCAGCCAGGGCAGGGCGCCGGTCGTGGCACGGAAGCCGGAGACACCCGCCGCGATCAGCAGGGCATCGGAGGCGGCACAGGTCAGGCAGATTGAGAAAACGTGCTCGCGTCTCAGCCCCTGCCTGAGCACGAAGGCGTTCTGCGCCCCGATCGCCACGATCAGGCTGAGGCCGAGGAAGAAACCGGAAATCGCTGCTGTCGTCATCGGACCTCTCTGTCAGAAATGGTCTTTGACTACGCCGCCGCGTGAGATTAGAAAAATTAAATATCTGGCGCTTGGATAAGGAAAATTCATTAATGATGGACTATGCGTTGCTGGACGCGCTTGCAACCGTTCTGCGCGCCGGGAGTTTCGAGAAGGCCGCGCGCCTTCTCGGCCTGACGCCTTCGGCGGTGTCGCAGCGGATAAAACTCCTCGAGGAACGTCTCGGCCTCGTGCTCGTCGTCCGCGGCCAGCCCTGCACGGCGACGCCGGCGGGCCAGAAGCTCTTCCGCCACGCGGAGGAGGTGGCGTTGCTCGAAAACAGCCTGCGCGAGGAGATCGGCATCGCCGGGATCGCCGCCGAACGTCCGAGCATCCGCATCGCCGTCAATGCCGACAGCCTGGCGACGTGGTTCGTTTCGGCCATGGCGGCGGTCGACGACTGCCTGTTCGATCTCGTCCTCGACGACCAGGACCACAGCGCCGAATGGCTGCGGCGCGGCGAGGTGCGTGCGGCGGTGAGCGGCGACAGCGGTGCGGTGCAGGGCTGCGACAGCCGCCCGCTCGGGTCGCTGCGCTATCTCGCGACCGCAAGCCCGGCCTTCGTCCGGCGCTGGTTCCCCGACGGCGTGACGCCCGGGGCGCTGGCCGAAGCGCCATGTCTGACCTTCAACGCCAAGGACATGCTGCAGGCGCGCTGGATCGGAAAGGTGTTCGGGGAGGCGGTCGCCACGCCGACCCACTGGCTGCCGTCCTCGGAAGCCTTCGTCGACGCGACGCTCGCCGGCATCGGCTGGGGCATGAACCCGGAGGTGCTGGTGCGCGACCTGATCGCCGAGGGGAGGCTGGTGCCGCTCGTCGCGGATGCGCCTTACGACGTGCCGCTCTACTGGCACTGGAGCCGGTCGGTGCAGCCGGCGATCCGCGGCATCACGACCGCGGTGGTGCAGGCGGCCGGCGCGGTCCTGCTTGCGCCGGAGGCCTGAAGCGCGCTGCCCCTTGCCGCGATGACGATCGCGCGCTAACTCCTCGGAACGGGTAGAGGAAGCGGGGGAGAAGAAAGATGCGCCTCAAGAGCCAGATCGATGCCAGCCTCGCGGCGCTCAACCGCCGCGATTTCGAGGCCCTGATGGGGCTCATCGACGACGATGCGGCGCTCGACATGCCGGACGGCAGCCGGGTGATCGGCGCCGATTCGATCCGCAACACGCTTGCAGCCTTCATCCTCGGCCGCGACATCCGTTTTTCCGACATCGTGGTGATGACCGGCGAGGCGGATCTCCGCGGGGCCGCCGAGGTGACGCTTTCGGCCGTCACCAGGGCGGAACCCGGCGAAGAGGAGCCGGCGAAGGCACGGGTTTCCCTGCCGGCGGTCTTCGTCTTCGAGCGCGACGGAGGCCCGTTCCAGAGGATCAGCCTCTTCTGCGCGACGCCGCTCTGAAGGCGGTTACGGCAGGTACTCTTCGAGGACCTTGACGATCATCGCGTGATCTTCCTCCGAGGCGAGGCCGGAGACGGTGATCGCGGCAACGACCCCGGTGCCGGTGACGCGGACCGGGAAGCTGCCGCCGTGTGAGGCGTAGTCGAGCGGATCGAAGCCGTGGTCGGGACCGAGCGTGCGGCCCTTGAGGCGGTAGCTCTCGCCGACGCGCATCGACGACTTGTGCAGCCTCAGCGTCACGTTGCTCTTGCGCCGCGCCCAGTGGTCGTTGTCGGGCGACGAGCCGGGGAGCGCAGCATGGAAGAGGGTGCGGTCGGGCGTGCGGATGTCGATCACCACCGGGGCCTCGTCCCGCCCTGCGGCCCGGACCAGGCGCTCGCCAATCTCGTAGGCCACCGTCTCGTCGAAGGCCGCAAAGACGAGCGCTTTCTCCTGCGCTTCGAGTGCGTCGATCAGGCTGGTATCCGTGCTCATGGCGTGCTCCTCTGCTGGACGTGACGGTCGCCGCGGACCTTGCGGCGACGGGGCATCGAATGTCAAATGGGTCCGTCCCGACGGCAGGGGCGAGAACCGGCCGACGAGGAGGTGAACGTGCCGCAGACCATTCTTACCATCGCGACCTCGGGGCAGGGGCTCTACGAGTTCACCGAGGAGGCGCGCCGCTTCGTCTCCGGCCACGGCGGCGAGGGCCTGCTGACGCTCTTCGTCCGCCACACCTCCTGCTCGCTGCTGATACAGGAAAACGCCGACCCTTCCGTGCAGGACGACCTCACGCGCTTCCTGCGCCGGCTGGTGCCGCCGGCCGACGATCCGTCGATGCGCTGGGTCACCCATGACAGCGAAGGGCCGGACGACATGCCGGCGCATATCAAGGCGGCGCTGACGCCGGTCTCGCTCTCCGTGCCGGTCAGCGGCGGCCGGCTGCTCCTCGGCACTTGGCAGGGCATCTATCTCTTCGAGCATCGCGACCGGCCGCACCGGCGTTCGGTCGTTTTGCATCTTTCGCTCTGATTCCCGGCGATCCTGCCGATGAACGGCAAGTGAACGGCGGGTTCTGACGGCGTTCAGCCCGGCACGGCTAATGTCCTCCCAATCGACAAGGCAAACGGAACCCAAGGGTTCCACGCCACTGACCAAGGAGGAAGACATGCGCAACATTCTCGCAAAGGCAGGCCTCGCGGCTCTCATTGCCCTCGGCGCGGTTTCTGCGACGGCCGGTTCCGCCGCGGCAGGCGCGGATTTCGGCGTCGGCATCTATATCGGCGAACCCGGCTATTATCCCGGCGAGCGCCACGGCTGGCAGGATCCCCGCGACCGTTACGAACGTTACGACCGCTACGAGCGGCGCCAGTACCGGCCCTGCAATCCCGCCCGCGCGGTGGAAAAGGCCCGCTGGAACGGCCTTCGCCATGCCCGCGTCCGGCGCGTGACGCAGCACAGTGTGGTCGTCTCCGGCTATCGCTACGGCGAACGCGACCGGATGGTCTTCGCCAACGTTCGCGGCTGCCCGATCACCCGCTACTGATCGCGCCCACACCGCTGGGGGCGCCGGCCGCTCCTGCCCCGGGTCAGGTCCGGGCAGGGGCGGCCGTTCGCATTTTTTCCGCCTACTGCTTGATGGCGTAGGTGATGTTGACCGTTACGCTGTAGCTGTTCTCGCCGGCCTCGATCGGTGCCGGTGCTCCTGCCATCATGTCCTTCTCCATCGCCGCGCGGAACATCGGCTGCGGCATCGGCCGGGCGAAGTTCTCGCTGATCTCCACCACGCGGCCGAGCGTCACGCCGGTGGCTTCGGCGAGCGTCTTCGCCTTGGCGATCGCCTCGGCGGCGGCGGCCTTGCGGGCCTCGCTGACTGCGGTATCCGGCTTGTCGTTGGTGAAGACGATGCTGCCGCCCTGGTTGACGCCGAGCCGCACCGACTGGTCGATGATCGCGCCGAGCTTGCCGAGATCGCGGACCCGGACGGTCAGCCCGTTGGTCACCGCATAGCCGATGATTTCGGGCTCGCGGATCTGTTCGTCGTCGTTGCGGTCGCGGTAGCGCGGCATGACGGAGAAATCGCTGGTCTGCAGGTCGCGCGCCTCGATGCCGCCGGCCTTCAGCTCGGCGATGACCTTGCCCATCGCCTCGGTGTTGGCGGCGAGCGCCTCGGCGGCGGTCGGCGCCTCGCGCAGCACGCTGAGCGAGAGGATTGCGAGATCCGGGGCCAGTTTCGCCTCGCCCTCGCCGGAGACGACGATGGTGGCTTCGCGCAGCTTTTCCTCTTCGGCGAAAGCGGCGGCGGGGGAAAGAGTGGCGGCGCAGGCGAGCGCCGCGAATGCGAGGGAAGGCAGGATACGGCTCGTCATCGTCTAATCCTCTGGTTGATCGGTCCCTTCGCATAGCGTGATGGCGAGTGATTGTGTAGCCATTGCGGCAATGGCTTGTCGCCTCCACCGAATTGCGTTAGAGCGGGACCTTGCCGGCGGGGACCATTGCCGCCGGCGGCGCCTGGCGCCGGGCCTGTAGCTCAATGGTCAGAGCCGGCGGCTCATAACCGCTTGGTTGGGGGTTCGAGTCCCTCCGGGCCCACCATTTCGTTTAAAATCAATGACTTAGATGTCGGATTTTCTTGGGGAGACATCCAAGGGGAACATTGGTTTGTTCAATCCGACCTATCTCGTGAAGTCGCGCTGTGGAGTTTTCTACCTGCGTTGGCCGATACCGAAAGAGCTCCATCCACAGAAAAAACGATCCACGCTCAAGCTTTCTCTACGGACCCGTGACCCACGAAAAGCATTGCGCTTGTCCCGGTCGCTAAGTCAGATAGGCGAACAATGGAATGAGTATGGAATTGCGAACGGAATGCGTTACGAGGAACTGAGAAGCGTACTGACTGAGCATTTTCGGCGGCTGCTGAATGAGGCTAGGGCCGAAATGAATGACACGGGACCACTCAGCGAACTGGACAGGCAAGCGTACGAGACAAGCAAGATCGTAGCGAAGCACGCAAAGAAGACAAATACTCCGCTCTCTCTCGTGAAGTCTGACGAGGAGCTGCTGGCCCGCTTCATCAAAGAGTACAATCTGGACATTCAACCGGGCAGCACCGAGTACGGCTGGCTCGATCGAGAGATGAAGCTGTCATTTCACGAGTTCGCCAAAGCCGTACTTGCCTACAACAAGTCATTCCAGCGCTACGATTTCGGCCAAGGCCCACAGGCGACCATGGCCGATCTAGCACACGCGGCGCAGGCCTCCGGAATGACCATAGCTGAAGTAGCGACTGCCTACAGCACGGAACGCCAGAGAGGCAAGGCGTGGGCGGCAAAGACCATCATCGAAAAGGCTGACCACATAAAGCTGCTAGAAGAGATTCTAGGCGGCGATACGGATGTGCGCTCACTGACCCCGATGGATGCCAAACGGGTCAAGGACACCCTCCTAGCTTATCCGCGCAATCGCTCCAAGAACCCGCTTACGCGAGGCAAGTCCCTGAGCGATATTCTCAATATGCAAGGGCTCGAAGTCATCCAGGTCGCGACGATCAACAAGTACCTGCAGACCTACCACGAGCTTTTCGAGTGGGCGAAACAGAACCATCATGCCAGCGAGAACTTCTTCTCCGGCCTTGCTGTAAGGCAGACCAAGAAGAACAAGGATGGGGACCGGGAGGCCTATACCGATGATCAGATCAGTTTGATTCTGCGCACAGTCGTGGACAATGAAAACGGACTGGTCACCAAGCCCTATCAAAAGTGGGCTACCCTTATTGGGATCTATACGGGTGCACGGCTCGGCGAAATTGCACAACTGCACCTCAAGGACATTCGCCAACAAGACGGCGTATGGGTGTTCGACATGAACGACGAGGGCGACCGTAAAAGCCTGAAGACCTCAGCGGCACGCCGTCTGGTTCCGATACATGGCGAGCTTATTGCTTCTGGGCTTCTCGATTATGTGCAGTGCATGCGCGACAGGAACGCAACCAAGCTATTCCCAGACTTCACCTATGACCCCAAGAACGGCTGGGGACGCCAGCAAAGCCGCTGGTTCAATGACCGGCTCCTCGTCCAACTTGGGCTCAAGTCGAAAACCCGCGTGTTTCACAGTCTGCGGCACACCGTAAACACCCGACTTCTGCAAGCAGGCGTAGCCGACCCACTGGTGAAATCGATCATCGGCCACGAGCAGGATGGAATGACTCACAAGCAGTACTTCAAGGAGGGCTTCACCCTGCAGCAGCGGAATGAAGCCATGCAGAAGCTCAGCTATGGGTTGGCAGCGCAGAAACCTGAACTCACCTCACAGGATTGACAGCGATTCCCGAATACGGGAAAGAGGCGTCGGGGCCGTACGTGCGGCTTCGGGGCGTAGTAACCCCTCATGACTAGGACAGTGTGCCACTGAAATGGCACCACTCTTTGACCTATGGTCGGGGAGCCTGCGGCGTATGCAACAGGTTCTCCGAACTAAAGGCCGTAGGGCCGTGTCATGCGGTTACTAACTCCCCGATCACCAGAGATCGAAGGGCCATTCGCGGGGACGTACCGCGCCTACCGCCCTTCTAGGAGGGGCGTTACGGTGGAAATCATTCTTCTGGCGGCTGCGATTGGTGGCATATACAGCCTTTGGAAACTACTGGCGCGCATTCGGTTCGAAAAAGTCAGAGCCTTTGTGTTCTTAGAGGCCCTTCGGCGCGGCGACCTGAATAGTGAGGCCAACCAGCATACTGCCTTTGCCCCATCCAACGTTGTACCGTCGATGGCAGAGGCGGCGCGTGTGTACCAGCACAAGATGTATTCGGGAAAGTTGTTCCCGATTATCGGAGAGGCGTACCTACGCGGGATGGTGCCGAGCATTACGAGCCTCGTTGCCCATGTCATCTACAACGTCGCCAAGAGCGAGCCGGTCAAGTTCGTTCCCGTACGGCGATCATCGCGGCTGGGGGTCAGCGAGACCTCCTACGAGACGTATTTCGGAGAGTACATCAAGCAGATCAGTCTTTTGAGCAAAAGAGCCCCTTCGGAGTTTCTCGAACTTCTGTACTCCCTTGACGACGAGCCGTGCCGCCGGGCGTTCCAACAGGGCGTAACGCCAAAGACGATTGCCGAGCTGTTCACCCGCCACCACGGACTAACCGTGCAGGCCAGCGCTGCTACGTAGTTGTTCCAGCGGGGCGTTCATGCTGCTGTCATCACGCAGGGGCCATCGGGGTTTTGAGAAAGCGAAGTGCCCTAGGGCTCCGGCAACTGACTTTGCAGCCAATAAATTGACCTTGCCTCGCCTCTCTCCTAATAGCGACCGCAAGAAATCTTGCATGGAAGCACCCTATGATTGACGCGGGAGAGGGCGGACAGGCTGAACCTGTCGCAGTGTCGAGACCTTTTGATGTTCATCGTTGGTCCGATTATCCTGAGCTACGAAGCTGCCTGACAGAACTTGTGCACGAGCTGGAAAGCCGTGAGAACCGCAAGCGCCTACGCGGCGATGATGAACGCAAGAAGTTCCGCGAAGCCGTACGCGTTCTCGTACTTGATCTCTATGTAGCATGGAAAGCTGACCCAAAACTCTTGGTGGGCATCTCTCTGGCCAACAGAAGCTATACCAAGAGGAGCCGCTACCGGGCTCTCTTTCTTCACTGGAGCAGCTTTAGGGCGGCATATTACCTTCTGGTACAGGCAGGCTATATCGACGAGGTAAAGGCAGGCTTCCACGACCCGCGCAGCGGAGTAGGCCGCAATACGCGGATAAGGGCAACACAGAAACTCATAGACCTACTTACCGTGGATGCGGGCCTTACACTGCCCCGCGTACTCATTCGTGAGGACGGTACTGAAATCATTGAGTTAAGAGATGCCCATAAGAAGCCGATTGAGTACGATGAGACGGCCCAAACCAGAGACATGCGGGCGACCTTGGGGAGGATCAACGCCCATTTCCAACGGCATTGGATTGACCTGCGGATCACGGATGACGAGTACAGCCTGCTGCAGGCCAGAATGACGCGTGAATTCGCGCACGGTTCTCGCGAACAGCCCGTGATCGACATGACACGACGGACGTTGCGCCGCATTTTCAACAATGGGAACTGGGAGCAAGGCGGACGGTTCTACGGAGGTTGGTGGCAGAACATCCCCGGTGAGTACAGAGCGCGAATTACAATCGACGATAAGCCTACCGCCGAGGTTGACTATTCGACGTTTCACCCGGTCTTGCTCTACGCGAAGGTTGGGCAACCATTGGAGGGCGATGCATACGATCTCGGCCTACCGGGCATACCCAGAGATCTAATTAAAGTTACATTCAACAAAATGGTCAATGCGCCCGGTCGTATCAGAAGACCTGTTGACTTCCCAGCCCAGGAGATTGGAATGGAATGGGAACAGTTTCAAGCCGCGATTGCTGATCGCCATGCTCACATAAAGCATTTCTTCAATAGCGGCTCCGGGGTTAGGCTACAGCGACTGGACAGTGACCTCGCACAGACCATTATGCTGCGATTTATCGGCAAGGGTATGGGCCATGTATGTCTTCCAGTGCATGACAGTTTCATTGTGCAGTCTGCTTTGGCAGAAGAACTCACAGACGTCATGATTGAAGAGTTCAGTAACCTAACAGGACAAACGTCATCAGTAGTAATGACCACCGGAATTGGATGGGGTCATGATTTCCACTCGGACGACAAGCCCAAGTACATATCACCTGTACTAGCCGACAAGGACTTCAGCGGAACAGGAGATTACAAAGGTTATGAGCAAAGACGATTGGACTGGTTATACAGTATGAAATTGGTGGGGTCGGCCTGAGGGCCTCCCATCCACCATTACTAGTGTACTTAAGCAATTTTCCATAAATTCAATGGCTTGAACGTGTTCACATGCCCCACTTGGCGAGAGCCGTTTCCGCTCCGGCTGGATTTTCCCTGATCCTGAGCACAGTCTGTCGCTTCAATCCGGTTGCCTTGGAAATCTCGGACGCACCGTTGCCGACTGCCAGCATGTCCACCACCTGCCGGAAGGTTTTACGGTCGTAGCTCGGCTTCTTTCCGGGGTAGGTTTTTGGATTGCCCTTCTTTGCCTCTATTCCGGCTCGCTGAGCGGCTTTTGTCGCTTCGGCTTGTGCCTGCGCTGTCGCGGCCATGAACGCTATCAGCGCGTCCCTGACGGCCCTTTGCATGGGATCAGCAGTCGCCCCATCGAAGACCATGCCGTTGATGACAGTTTTAACGATCACGCCCATTTCCATGAAGTCCCGGATCGACCTCGTTACGTCTTCGTAGTTTCGTCCCAGCCGATCAACCCAGCGAACAACCAGTACATCCCCATGACGCAGCTTGTCGTAAAGCCTCTTCCCTTCCGGCCTGTCCTTCAGATTGGTGCTGACACCTGACACGCCATGGTCAGCAATTACCTCATCAATCACAAAGCCTGCTTGCTCGGCTTGCGTCTTCTGGTGATCAAGCGTCTGGTCGATGGTAGACACGCGGGCGTAAAGGACTGTCTTGGACATAGCTTGTTCCTGTCTGATAGGGTTCTGTCCATTAGAATGACTGTCCACAGCCCAAAGTCAACCCTTGTGGACATGCATTTTTGTCCATGCTTGAATGTTCACTAGGGTATACTCTTGCGGACGAACCCCGCACCCCACCTTATGTCCTATCGCTCGTGATGTAGGATGATAAAGAAAGATAGTTGCACCGCCAGGAGCAAATTGGACGCTGCCCAGCCGGCAGCCCCACGGGGGAAGCGGCTGCGCAAAGCAGCTTAAATACCCCCTCGCGAAAATTTTTCAGTTTGTAACTTCGACTGCTGGACCTCCGCTAGTCGCAATGCTCACAACGCTTGTTAAGCTGTATTCAGCAAATCAGACGATTCGGTTGCGCCTCATCTAGCCGGGGCAATCGCTGGTCATCGCGCACCATGGCATCCAGTGCCAGCACCTTCGACAGTCGCAGTACCTTCGTTCCTGGCCATGTTGGGGGCAGCAACTCGCGCATCGGCGCTTCGGGGCCGTTGTAGAGGATGGCCGCCGTGCCCGCGCCGAAATCGATCCGAATGAATATCAGATGATCGGCGAC
>DATGWU010000727.1:0-21144 GCA_035299345.1 Rhizobium sp. | reverse complement strand
GCCTGCCCGGAACTCAGGAATTTCAGGTATTCGAGCCCGCGCTCGGGATCGTTCTGGGTATGGCCGATCAGCACGCCGTAGCCATGCGCGCGCGCTTCGTTCTCGAGCCCCACCAGAATACTCGAAAAGTTCGGATCGCCGATGTCCGGCGCCAGCACCAGGATCATGTTGGAGCGGCCCATGCGCAGCGACCGGGCCATGGCGTTCGTCGTGTAGCCGGTGATCGCGATCGCCTGGTTGACCCGCTGGCGCGTCGATTTGGCGACCTTCTCCGGCGTGTGGATCGCCCGGCTGACGGTCGCGATCGAGACTTCGGCTAGACGCGCGACGTCCTCGATCGTTGCGGGCGTGATGTTCGACACGGGCGGAGCCCCCTTATCCTTCCGGAATCGCTCGTGACATTATCCCCGGCGCCGTGGTGGCGAAAGCCGCACCGGAGGTGGTCATCCCCACATTTCGAATTATGTAAACCTTTACATGGAGAGTGTAAAGGTTTACACAAGGCAACATAAGCGGTCGAGGAGCCGCGGGGAGGACAGCATGAACAGCCATGAGGGCGGCGTTGCCGTGCCGGTGCTTGCCGCTGAACGCATTTCGAAGATCTTCGGCGAGGTGCAGGTGCTCTTCAGTGTCGATTTCGACGTGCTGCCGGGCGAGGTCCATGCGCTGATCGGCGAGAACGGGGCGGGCAAGTCGACGCTCGCGAAAATCCTGACGGGCTTCGAGCAGGCGAGCTCAGGGCAGATCCTTCTCGACGGGCAGCCGGTCACCCTTCCATCGAACGGCCGGGCCGAGGCGCTCGGCATCGTGCTCATCCACCAGGAATTCAATCTTGCCGAGCACCTCACCGTCACGGAGAGCCTGTTCCTCGGTCGCGAGGCGGCCCGCTTCGGCGTGCTCGATCGCCGGTTCATGCGCGACGAGACGCGACGCGTCCTCGATATTCTGGGTTCGGCGATCGACGAGGATGCGCCGATCTCGTCACTCTCGGTCGCCGACAAGCAGATGGTGGAGATCGCCAAGGCGATTAGCCGCGACGCGCGGGTTGTCTTCATGGATGAGCCGACGGCTGTGCTCTCGCGTGAGGAGACCGACATTCTCTTCGATCAGGTGCGAAAGCTCCGCGCCAAGGGCACGAGCTTCGTCTTTATCTCCCACAAGCTGGACGAGGTCATCGAACTGACCGACCGGGTGACGGTGCTGCGCGACGGCCAGTGGATCAAGACGGCGCCGACATCGCTGCTCGATGCCGAGTCGATGGCGCAGCTGATGGTCGGGCGCGAGCTTGCGAGCCTCTATCCCGCCAAGCACGAGCCGGATGTGGACGAGGAGGTCACGCTCTCAGTGCGTTCGCTCACCACCGGATATGTGAAGGATGCGAGTTTCGACCTGCGCAAGGGCGAGGTGCTTGGCTTTTCCGGACTCATCGGCTCCGGCCGCACCGAACTCATGGAAGCGATCGCGGGCCTCAGGCCGCGTCTTTCGGGCGAGGTCGTGCTCAAGGGGCAAGCGATCGGCTCCGGCGATTTCCTCTCGGCCAAGGCGAACGGCCTCGCCTACATGACCAAGGACCGCAAGGGCAGGGGCCTGCTGCTCGGCGAGGGCATGGCGGCCAATCTCACGCTGCAATCGCTCGACCGACATGTCCGGCACGGCTATCTCGACCCGTCGAGCGAGGCCGACGCGCTCGCGCGTGCGCGCCGCCGCTTCGATATCCGCGTGCGTGACGATCACATCATGGTCGGGCGGATGTCCGGCGGCAACCAGCAGAAGCTGCTTCTCGCGAAGATCATGGAGACGGAGCCGGACGTCATCATTATCGACGAGCCGACGCGCGGCATCGACGTCGGGACCAAGCAGCAGATCTATCATTTCATCGCCGCGCTCGCCCGCGAGGGGCGCTCGATCGTCATCGTCTCCTCGGAGATGCAGGAGGTGATCGGGCTCTGCACCCGTGTCGCGGTGATGCGTGAGGGGCGGATCGTCGGGATGCTGGAAGGCGAGGAGGTCTCCGAACAGGTGATCATGCGCTACGCCGCCGGGCTGAAGCGGAAACTGGCAGGCTGACGAGCTCAGGCGCCGAGAGGAACGGAAATGCCGGCCGCGGGATGCGCCGGCAGGGAGGACGAGGGTGACGATGTCGACAAGTGAAACGGGCGGAGCAGCCGCCTCCGTCCGCAAGGGACGCAAGAGCCTCGATCTGAGGGCGGTCGCGCCGTTTGCGGCGCTGGCGCTGCTGCTGGTGGTCGGTGCACTGGTCAATCCGAACTTCATCGGTATCAACAACCTCGCCAATGTCGCGACGCGCAGCGCCTTTATCGCGATCATCGCGGTCGGAGCGACCTTCGTGATCTCGTCCGGCGACCTCGACCTGTCCGTCGGCTCGATGGTGGCCTTCGTGGCGAGCCTGATGATCCTCTTTCTGAATTCCGGGGCGATTGCCGATCCGTCGCTGCTGCTCGCCGCCGCCGTTGCGCTCGCCGTCCTCATCGGAGCGCTCTGCGGGCTGGCGAATGGCCTCATAACCACGGTCGGCCGCATCGAACCTTTCATCGCGACCCTCGGCACCATGGGCATCTATCGCGGCCTCACCACCTGGCTGTCGCAGGGAGGCGCGATCACGCTGCGTTCGCCGGAGATTCAAGACATCTACCGGCCGGCCTATTTCGGCTCGATCCTCGGTGTGCCGGTTCCGATCCTCGTCATTCTGGTGGTCACGGCGATCGCCGCCTTCATCCTCTACCGCACGCGCTATGGCCGGCACGTCGTCGCCGTCGGCTCCAACCGCGAGGTGGCGCGCTATTCCGGCATCGGCGTCGACAGGGTGCGCACGCTCGCCTTCGTCATCCAGGGCATCTGCGTGGCGATCGCGGTGCTGCTCTACGTGCCGCGCCTCGGCTCGACGTCGGCGACCACCGGCATTCTGTGGGAACTCCAGGCGATTACCGCCGTCGTCATCGGCGGCACGGCGCTGAAGGGCGGCGTCGGGCGCGTCTGGGGCACCATCTGCGGCGCCTTCATCCTCGAACTGGTGGGCAACATCATGCTGCTCTCCAATTTCATCAGCGAATACCTGATCGGGGCCATCCAGGGCGCGATCATCATCATTGCGATGCTCGTCCAGCGCTCGCTGACGCGCAGACCGTGAAAGGGTCGGGCTGAAGGGGTGGCCCGCTCGCAAACCGACACCCCAGTGACTATCGGGAGGAAAGACATGCACAAGAGACTCTTGGGCCTTGCCGTCGCCATGACGGCGATGTTCGGCGCCGCCCACGCCCAGGATGCAAAGACGATCGGCGTTTCCATTCCGGCGGCCGACCACGGCTGGACGGCGGGCGTCGTCTACCACGCGAACCGTGTGGCCGAGCTTCTGATGAAGGAGCACCCCGGCCTCAACGTCATCGTCAAGACCTCGCCCGATCCGGCGAGCCAGGCGAATGCCCTGCAGGACCTCGAAACGCAGGGGATCGACGCGCTGGTGATTCTGCCGACCGATCCCGATCCGCTCGTCAATGCGATCAAGGAAGTAAAGGGCGAGGGCACGTTCGTCTCGATCGTCGACCGTGCGCCGAGCGTCAACGACGCCACTGTCCGCGACCTCTACGTCGCCGGCAATAACCCGGCGCTCGGCCGCGTCGCCGGTGAGTATATCGCCAAGAACACGCCCGACGCGGAAGTCGTCGTCATCCGTGGTCTGCCGATCCCGATCGACCAGCAGCGCCAGGACGGTTTCGACGAGGGCATCAAGGGCTCCAACGTCAAGATCCTCGACCGGCAGTTCGGCAACTGGAACCGCGACGACGCCTTCAAGGTCATGCAGGACTACCTGACCAAGTATCCGAAGATCGATGTCGTCTGGTGCCAGGACGACGACATGGCCGTCGGCGTGCTGCAGGCGATCGAGCAGGCCAAGCGCACCGACATCCAGTATGTCGTTGCCGGTGCCGGTTCGAAGGACATGATCAAGAAGGTCATGGACGGCGACAAGATGATCCCGGTCGACGTGCTCTACCCGCCGGCGATGGTCGGCACGGCGATGGAACTGACGGCCGCTGCCATCTACGACCAGGTTCCAGTCCACGGCACCTATACGCTGGACGCGACGCTGATCACATCGGACAATGCGAAGAACTACTACTTCCCGGACTCTCCGTTCTGATCACGGGCGCGAACGAGATAGCGCCTGCCCGGACATTCCGGGCGGGCCAATCGCGAAATCTAGCCGGTTGTCTCCGGCGTATTATGCTGTAATTGTTAACGGCAACGTTGCAGATGTGGAGGAGCATTCATGAAGACGATCAAGGGGCCCGGCATCTTTCTCGGGCAGTTCGCCGGCGATGCGGCGCCTTTCAATTCCTGGGACGGAATTACGAAATGGGCCGCCGAGAAAGGCTATGCCGGCGTGCAGGTCCCGAGCTGGGCGGGACAGCTGATCGATCTGAAAAAGGCGGCCGAATCCAAGGACTATTGCGAGGAGTTTGCCGGTGTCGCGCGGCAGAACGGTGTCGAGGTGACCGAGCTTTCCACCCATCTGCAGGGGCAGCTGGTTGCCGTTCATCCCGCCTATGACGAGGCCTTCGACGGCTTTGCGGCACCGGAAGTGCGCGGCAATCCCAAGGCGCGGCAGGAATGGGCCGTGCAGCAGGTCAAGTACGCGCTGAAGGCCTCCTGCAATCTCGGCATCAAGGCGCACGCGACCTTTTCCGGCGCGCTCGCCTGGCCGTTTGTCTATCCGTGGCCGCAGCGGCCGGCCGGGCTCGTCGAAACCGCTTTCGATGAACTCGCCAGGCGCTGGCTGCCGATCCTGGATTATGCCGAGGAGCAGGGCGTCGACGTCGCTTACGAAATTCACCCCGGCGAAGACCTGCATGACGGCGTGACCTTCGAGATGTTCCTCGAGCGGGTGAAGAACCACCCCCGCGCCAACATGCTCTACGATCCGTCGCACTATGTGCTGCAATGCCTCGACTATCTGGACAACATCGACATCTACAAGGACCGGATCAAGATGTTCCACGTCAAGGACGCGGAGTTCAACCCGACCGGCCGGCAGGGCGTCTATGGCGGCTATCAGGGCTGGGTCGGGCGCGCCGGTCGCTTCCGTTCGCTCGGCGACGGCCAGGTCGATTTCGGTGCGATCTTCTCGAAGATGGCGGCGAACGATTTCGACGGCTGGGCCGTTGTCGAATGGGAATGCGCGCTGAAGCATCCGGAAGACGGCGCGCGTGAAGGCGCCGAATTCGTCAAGCATCATATCATCCGCGTGACGGAGAAGGCCTTCGACGACTTCGCCTCCGGCGGCACCGACGAGGCGGCCAACCGCCGGATGCTGGGGCTTTGATCCATCAGGCTTAAGCTGAGCGATTCAAGGCACGTGATGTGGCTGGGGTACCCCCCCTCTGTCACTTCGTGACATCTCCCCCACAAGGGGGGAGAGTGGCCTCCGCCCTCGGTTGCTCGTGTTCTGGGCAGGGCGTCGGCGCCACGTCGTTCTCCCCCCTTGTGGGGGAGATGTCGGCAAGGCAGAGGGGGTAACCTCGCATAACGAACCTCTTTGGGAGAACAACACCATGGCAATCGAAGGCAAGGACGAGGGACTGCGGACGGCGAAGATCAGGCTTGGCATGGTCGGCGGCGGGCAGGGCGCCTTCATCGGCGGGGTGCACCGGATGGCCGCGCGCATCGACGATCATTTCGATCTCGTCGCCGGCGCGCTCTCCTCGACGGCGGAGAAGTCGCTCGCTTCGGGCCGCGAACTCGGCCTCGATCCGGCGCGCTGCTACGGTTCCTTCGAGGAGATGGCGGAGAAGGAAGCGGCAAGACGGGACGGCATCGAGGCCGTGTCGATCGTCACGCCGAACCATGTGCACTATCCGGCCGCCAAGGCTTTCCTCGAGCGCGGCATCCACGTCATCTGCGACAAGCCGCTCACCTCCAACCTGGAGGATGCGAAGAAGCTGAAGGTGGTTGCGGACGCGAGCAAGGCGCTCTTCATTCTCACCCACAACTACACCGGCTATCCGATGGTTCGCCACGCGCGCGAGCTCGCACTCAACGGCGAGCTCGGCGAAATCCGCGTCGTGCAGATGGAGTATCCGCAGGACTGGCTGGCCGAACCGATAGAACAGACCGGCCAGAAGCAGGCGGCATGGCGCACCGACCCGAAGCAGTCGGGCGCGGGCGGCTCCACCGGCGACATCGGAACGCATGCCTATAATCTCGGCTGCTTCGTCTCGGGGCTGGAGCTCGATGAACTGGCGGCCGACGTCCACACCTTCGTTTCCGGGCGCAAGCTCGACGACAATGCCCATGTGATGTTGCGCTTCAAGGGCGGCGCCAAGGGCATGCTCTGGTGCAGCCAGGTGGCGACCGGCCAGGAAAACGGGCTGAAACTGCGCGTCTATGGCAGCCGCGGCGGCATCGAGTGGACGCAGGCCGATCCGAACTATCTCTGGTTCACCCGGCTCGGCGAGCCGAAGCAGCTGATCACTCGTGCGGGCGCAGGCGCCGGCGCATCCGCCGCGCGCGTCACCCGCATTCCGAGCGGCCATCCGGAAGGCTATCTCGAAGCCTTCGCGACGATCTACACGGAGGCCGCTGCTGCCATCACGGCCGCCCGCTCCGGTGCGGCGGTCGATCCCGCCGTCATCTATCCGACCATCGACGACGGCGTGAAGGGCGTCGCCTTCGTCGAGGCCTGCATCGCTTCGTCGAAGCAGAACGGGGCATGGGTGAAGGTGTAACCTACCTCCCCCTTGAGAGGGGAGGTCGCCGCGAAGCGGCGGGTGGGGGTGATCAAGGGCGACGAGTTCGGCCTGGTTTGCCAAGGTTGGCTTCTTGCACATCACCCCACACCGGAGCTTCGCTCCGACCCTCCCCCTCAAGGGGAGGGTCGATTTCCTGCAACGTTGCAGTTTTTTTTCCTGCGGTCTTTTTCCCCGTTGCGGATTGGTCTAAACCGCTTTCGATGTTTTCGCGCAGGCCGTGCGCCATCCCTTCCGGCCTCGCGTGTCGCGATCCAAACGACGGGGTGTTTTCCATGATCGATCCGAAGAAGCTTGCCGAGCGGTTCCCCGGCGATTTCGTTTTCGGGGTAGCCACAGCCTCCTTCCAGGTCGAGGGGGCGACGAAGGAGGACGGCCGCAAGCCGTCGATCTGGGATGCGTTCTCCAATATGCCGGGGCGCGTCTACCAGAGGCAGAACGGCGATGTCGCCTGTGACCATTACCACCGCTGGGAACAGGACCTCGACCTCATCAAGGAGATGGGCGTTTCGGCCTACCGCTTCTCGATCGCCTGGCCGCGGGTCATCCCCGAGGGCACGGGCCGCGTCAACGAGAAGGGCCTCGATTTCTACGACAAGCTGCTCGACGGACTGAAGGCGCGAGGCATCAAGGCCTTCGCGACACTCTACCACTGGGATCTTCCGCTGGCGCTGATGGGTGACGGCGGTTGGACGGCACGCTCGACGGCGGATGCCTTCCACCGCTACGCCAAGACCGTCATGGCGCGGCTCGGCGACCGGCTCGATGCCGTGGCAACCTTCAATGAGCCGTGGTGCTCTGTCTGGCTCTCTCATCTCTACGGCGTGCATGCGCCGGGGGAGCGGAACATGGATGCGGCGCTGCACGCACTCCACTACACCAATCTCGCCCATGGACTTGGCATGGACGCGATCCGGCAGGTGGCGCCGCAGGTGCCGGCCGGCCTCGTCATCAACGCCCATGCGGTGATCCCGGCTTCCGACAGCGAGGCCGACAAGGCGGCGGCCGAGCGGGCTTTCCAGTTTCACAACGGTGTCTTCTTTGATCCGGTTTTCAAGGGCGCCTATCCCGACCGGTTCATGGCTGCGCTGGGCGGCCGCATGCCGGCGATCGAGGACGGCGACATGGAGGTGATCGGCCAGAGCCTCGACTGGTGGGGGCTCAATTACTACACGCCGATGCGGGTTGCCGCCGACCCTGCGCCCGGCGCCGAGTTTCCGGCGACCGCGGGGGCACCGCCGGTTTCGAAGGTCAAGACCGATATCGGCTGGGAAGTTTACGCGCCGGCACTGAAGTCGCTGGTCACCGAGCTTTACGACCGCTACGACCTGCCCGCCTGCTACATCACCGAGAACGGCGCCTGCTACAACATGGGCCTGCAGAACGGTGAGGTCGACGACCAGCCGCGCCTCGACTACTACGCCGAGCACCTCGGCGTCGTCGCCGATCTGATCAAGGAAGGTTTTCCGATGCGCGGTTATTTCGCCTGGAGCCTGATGGACAATTTCGAATGGGCGGAGGGCTACCGCATGCGCTTCGGCCTCGTCTATGTCGATTACGAAACCCAGGAGCGCATCGTGAAGAAGAGCGGCAAATGGTACAGCGCGCTCGCCTCGCAGTTTCCGAGGGGCAACTTCAAGGCGGGGTGACACGGCCGGCCGGCGTGAGATGATGGCGTTCCGATTCTCCTGAAAGGCACGCCAAACATGTCGGTCCCGGCCAAACGCCTCTACGCGCTCTGCGGTTCCTTGCGGGCATGCTCCACCAACCGTGCTCTGCTCGAAGCGATCCGGCGTCTTGCCCCGCACGGCGTGGAGGTCGAAATCTCCGGCCTGATCGGCCTGCTGCCGATCTTCAATCCCGACCTGGAAGGCGATCTCACGCCCGAGCCGGTGCTGGCCTTTGCGCGAGAGATTGCGACGGCGGACGGCCTGATCGTCAGCGCGCCGGAATATGCCCACGGCATTCCGGGCGGCCTGAAGAACGCCCTCGACTGGCTGGTGTCGCGGTTCGAAATTCCCGGCAAGCCCGTCATGCTCGTGCATGCGTCGCATCGCGGCGATTTCGCGCTCGACGCGCTGACGGAAGTGCTGAAGACGATCGCGACCGATCTCAGGCCAGAGACCTTCCTGCGGGTGGCGTTGCTCGGCAAATCACAGGACGAAATCGCCGCCATTCTCCGGGCGCCGGAGACGGAAGATGCCATTCGCGCAGCCCTCGTGCGTTTTGCAGACGTGGTTCCCGTGCAGCCGGCGTCACGATAGCGCGAGTGCATTGAGGTTCGCTGCCGTTGAAGGCGCCTGCTCGACGGAACGCATCGAGGCCGGGCGGCAAACCTCGTTCAGCCGATCTTGATCAACTTGTCGTTACCGCGTTCCGCCTCGCTACGCACGTCGAACGCGGCACGGGCGGCGTGGATTTGGTTATAGTTCTCGAAAACCCAGCCGCCGAACGCCTGGATCGGCTCGGAAAAGGACTGGCCGAGTTCGGTCAGTTCGTATTCCACCCGCGGCGGCACGGTCGCATAGACGGTTCGACGCACCATGCCGTCACGTTCGAGCGCGCGCAGGGTCAGCGTCAGCATACGCTGCGATACACCGACGACCGCGCGCTTGATGTCGCTGAAGCGCTGCGGTCCGTTTCTGAGCACCATGATGATGAGAACGGTCCATTTGTCGCCGAGCCGTGACAGCATTTCGCTGACGGTCGGGCACTTGCCTGGGTCAAAGCTCGAACACATCACACTTACCTCCATGTGACTTGGTATAACTCATGTGCCTTCTTGTGTCTCGTGCAGAGTTACATATTTAGGTCTGGTTACGTTTCGTTACCAGGTTTCAGAAGGTGCCTTGGCAGCATGGCCGGCGCTTCGGAAACCACCAGACCAGAAAGGTTACTCTCATGCTCCTCGACAAGCTCAACTGGCGCTACGCGACCAAGAAGATGGACCCGACCAGGGTCGTCGCCGACGACAAGCTCGAGCGGATACTCGAAGCCGCTCGGCTGGCACCGACGTCCAGCGGCCTGCAGCCCTATGAAGTGATCGTGGTCACCAACCCGGAGGTGCGCGCCCGCATCCGCGAGGTGGCCTGGAACCAGGCACAGGTCACCGACGGTTCGCATCTTCTCGTGTTCGCTGCCTGGGACAACTACACGCCAGAGCGGATCAACCAGATGTTCGACCTCGTCAATGAGGAGCGCGGCTTCAGGAACGAGGGCTGGGAGAACTACCGTCAGATGCTGCTCAACAGCTACCCGCAGCGCGATCCGGAGGTGAATTTCCAGCATGCGGCACGGCAGGCCTATATCGGATTCGGCCTTGCCCTGACGGCTGCCGCTTTCGAAGGCGTGGACTCGACGCCGATGGAAGGCTTCGAGCCGGACAAGCTCGACGAGATCCTCGGCTTGCGCGAGCGCGGCCTTCGCTCGGTGACGATCATGCCGCTCGGCTACCGCGAATCCGAGAACGACTGGCTGGTGAACCTGAAGAAGGTCCGTCGCCCGAAGGACAGATTCGTCAGCGTCGTCGCCTGAACGACGAAGGCGCGCCGTATCCTCCCAAGGCGGCGCGCCTGAACTCCGGCTGCGCCGTGACGTTTGGTCATATTTTGCGCGGGGAGGCCCGAGAGGGAAAAAACTTCGCTCGGCAAGCCGGTACGATGGTGCGATAAGAGGCCATCGTTCGCGGATGCATGGCACCTATGCAGGCCGCGGGTTTGAAGGGGAATGGTAGGGAATGGTAGACCGACGTCTCATGCGTCGAATGTGTTGCTCGCGGTAAGTCCCGAGAGAACGCCCATCCGTGGCCCATTTGCGGCCTTCTACCGAAGAGAAATTTCATGAACAGAAGAAGCAGCGGGATCTCGCTCGTGCCGGAGGGCACGTGATGTCGAACCTCGCACATCTCCCGGGGGCCGCAGCGCAGCCAATGGTGACGTTCGAAGGCGTCACCAAGCGATTTGGCGGCAGCGCCGGCCGTCCGGCGTTTTCAGCGCTCGCCGGTGTGGACTTCACCGTCGCGCGCGGCTCGATCACCGGCATCATCGGCCGGTCCGGCGCGGGCAAGTCGACGCTGATCCGGCTGGTGAACGGACTGGAGACACCCACCACCGGCCGTGTGGCGGTCGACGACGTCGATGTCGGTGCGCTCGACGAGGCCGGCCTGCGAGCGCTCCGGCGGCAGATCGGCATGATCTTCCAGCACTTCAACCTGCTTTCCTCGCGCACCGTGCGCGACAACATCGCGCTGCCGCTCGAAATCGCGGGCGTCGATGCGCGAACCATCGAGGCCAAGGTCGGGCCGCTCATGGATCTCGTCGGCCTGGGTGACAAGGCGAAGCGCTATCCGGCGGAGCTTTCCGGCGGGCAGAAGCAGCGGGTCGGGATCGCACGGGCGCTGGCAACCGAGCCTAAGCTTCTGCTGTCCGACGAGGCGACGTCGGCGCTCGATCCCGAGACCACGCAATCCATCCTCGACCTCCTGAAGCGGATCAACCGCGAACTCGGGCTTACCGTTCTGCTGATCACCCACGAGATGGAGGTCGTGAAGACCATCGCCTCCGATGTCGCGGTGATCGATCGGGGCCTCATTGTCGAGCAGGGGCGGACCTTCGACGTCTTCACGCGCCCGCAGCACGAAACCACGAGGGCGCTGCTATCGGCCGCCGTCGGCGTGAAGTTGCCAGAGTGGATCAGCAGCGATCTCGCCAGCGCGCCGAACCCGGGTGACCGGGCCTTCGTGCGGCTCATCTTCTTCGGAGAGACGGCCTTCCAGCCGCTGACGGCACGGCTCGCCACCGAAATCGGCGTGAACCTCAACATCCTTGCCGGTGCGATCGACGAGATTGCCGGCGAACCGTTTGGCTCGCTCGTCGTTTCCTATCCGGCCGACGCGGCGACGCTTGAGCGGGCAGGGCGCTTCTACGGCGAAACCGGTCTCACCACGGAGGTGCTCGGTTATGGCGCCTGACATGCTCGCCGGCCTTCTCCTCAAGGCATTGCTGCAGACGTTGCAGATGGTCGCCGCCGCCGGTCTCATCGGCACCATCGTCGGCCTGCCGATGGGGATCTTTCTTGCGACCAGCGGCAGGGGCGAACTCTTCGAGGCGCCGCTCACCAACCGTATCGTCGGACTGGTCGTCAATGCGCTGCGTTCGACGCCCTTCATCATCCTCGTCGTTGCGATCATTCCATTGACACGTCTCATCACCGGCACCTCGATCGGCACGATCGCCGCGATCGTCCCCCTGACGATCTCGACCGTTCCGTTCATCGCCCGCCTGATCGAGGCGGCGATCCGCGAGGTCGACAAGGGGCTGATCGAGGCGGCGCGTGCGATGGGCGCGACACCTGTCCAGATCGTCGTCAAGGTGCTGCTGGCCGAGGCCAAGCCGGGAATAACGCTCGCGCTGACGCTGACGGTCGTCAGTCTCATCGGCTACTCCGCCATGGTCGGCGCGGTCGGCGGCGGCGGGCTCGGCGATCTCGGCATCCGCTACGGCTACCAGCGCTTCATGCCCGAGGTGATGCTCGTCGTCGTCGTCGTGCTCATCCTGCTCGTCCAGGCCGTACAGAGCGCCGGCGATGCGCTCGCCCGGCGCTTCGACAAGCGCAACCGAAAGAACTGAAACCCTCCCTTTCAGGAAACCCAAGGAGAAAAGACAATGAGGAAACTGATCGTCGCTGCCGCTATCGCAGCCCTGTTTTCCGCCGGTGCGGCGCTTGCCGAAGACATCAAGGTCGGCGTGACCGCCGGCGAGCACGCCCAGATCATGGAAAAGGTCAAGGAGATCGCGGCGAAGAAGGGGCTGAACATCGATATCGTCGAGTTCTCCGACTACGTCGTGCCGAACCAGGCGCTGGCCGACGGCGATCTCAACGCCAACTCGTTCCAGCACCAACCCTATCTCGACAACCAGATCGCCGACCGCGGCTTCGATATCGTCAGCGTCGGCACGACCATCACCACGCCGATGGGCGTCTACTCGAAGAAGGTGAAGAGCCTCGACGAGCTGCAGGACGGCGCGACCGTCGCCATCCCGAACGACCCGACCAACGGGGGCCGTGCGCTGCTCGTTCTGGCCTCCAAGGGCCTGATCAAGGTCGATGCGGCCAAGGGCCTGAAGGTCGGGCCGGCTGACGTCACCGAGAACCCGAAGAACATCCAGTTCGCCGAGCTCGATGCGGCGCAACTGCCGCGCTCGCTCGATGACGTCGATGCTGCGGTGATCAACACCAATTATGCGATGGAAGCAGGCCTGCATCCGAAGAAGGATGCGATCGCCATCGAAGGCGAAAAATCGCCCTATGCCAATGTGATTGCGGTGCGCACGGCCGACAAGGACGCCCCCTGGGTCAAGACGCTGGTCGAGTCCTACCACGACGACAGCATCAGGACCTTCATCAACGAGGAGTTCAAGGGCGCCCTCATCCCGGCGTTCTGATCCTCGCTGGCAATTGGCAGCAGCTTCGCCCCCTCCTCGCGGAGGGGGTTTTTCGTTTCGGCGAATGGCGATTACGCCATCAGCCTGCATCACCTTCGTTGAACACCCTGAGGCGATGGCCGTCAGGATCGGCGGCGAGGAAGGTGCGTCCGAACACCATGTCCGCCGGTTCCTTGAGGATCGTCGCGCCGGCGCGCTTCCATTCCTCGTGGCGGCGGTCGACATCCGTGGGTGTCGCGACGACAAGGCCGACCTCGCTGCCGCCGGGCGGAGTCGGCGCCGAGATGTCGGCGCTCGATGTCGACCAGAGGCCGAGCAGCAGCCCGTCGTTGATCTCGAAGCTGACGAAGGTCGGGTGTGCCTCGAAGGGCGCCTTGCCGAGCAGGCGGCCGTAGAACTCGGCACTTTTCATCGGGTCGGCGACATAGAGGAGGGCATAGGCTCGTGCAGTCATTTCCGTTTCTCCGGTTTTCGTTTCGGAATGACCGGACTCTACGGCAAGATGCTGCCAATTTTTGTCAGCATCAGAACGGCGGCGGGCTTATGCCTTCCAGATTTCTCCATTCGCGGACCAGCTGAAGCCTCCGTCTCGGATAACGGACGGCGAGGTTCTCCAGCGCGGTCAGCCGGTCCGTGCGGAAGTGGCGGAAGCCTTCCCGCATCTCGCACCAGGCGACGATGATCCGCTGGCTGTCGAAATAGCCGAGCGCGATCGGCCAGATGTCCCGCTCGGTCGAACTGCCGTCGGCGTCGCGATAGCCGATTCGCAGCTTGTGTTCGGCGCGGATGGCTTGCCGCACCTGTGCGACGTCGACGATGCCGTCGTTCGTCTTTCCTGCGGGGCCGACCATCAGGCCGGATGTCGAGAGATGCTGCCGGAGATCGGCCGGCAGCACCGCTTCTATCTTGGCAAGAGCATTGTGCGCGGCGTCGTTGAGCCCGCCGTCGCCGCGGCTCGCCACCCAGCGAAAACCGAGGACGAGCGCCTCGATCTCTTCCGGCGAGAACATCAGGGGCGGCAGCATGTAGCCGGGGCGCAGCATGTAGCCGATGCCGGCTTCCCCGTCGATGTCGGCGCCCTGCGCCTGCAGCGAGGCGATGTCGCGATAGAGCGTGCGCAGCGATATGCCGAGCGTTTCCGCAAGCACGCGCCCGCTCACCGGCCGGCGATGCTGGCGCAGGACCTGAAGCAGTTGCAGGAGACGTTCGGAACGGCTCATCGGTGTCCCATGCTGGCAGATTTTGTCAGCAGGAATAGGGCAGAGCTACGCGTTTGGCGAGTCCCGAGCGCGTCCGAATGATGACTGCTCAACGGCCGGCCTCAAGCCAAAGGGTCTCGATGATGCGGGCTTCGGCCTTCGGAGGGTCGGCAAAGAGGTGTTCGGCGATCTCCAGCGCCTCTCGCCGCAGCGCCTGTTGCTGGCGGATCACGGCGCCCAAAAGGTGTGCGAGTTCGGCACCGCCATTCAGGACGTCAGGCTCGCGGTCGAGAAGGGCGACCAATAGCGCTAGGTCGTGCTCGTGACCGAGGACGGTGACCAGCGCCTTGGCTTCTGCGAGCTTAGCCGCCATGGCCGAAGGCCAGAGGTCGCGCAGAAGAGCGAGGTGCATCGAATAGTCCTGGGCGCATTTGCGCAGTTCGTGGAAAACCTCTTCGTGGGCGACGGAGTGGCAGGCGGCGACCGCCTCTCGTGCGCGTGAAAGATTGTTCCGCCATCCCCTGGCGATGCGCCTTGCCGTCGCCTGCCGGCGGTCGTCGAAGGAGAGGTCGTCGAGCGCCCGGATCGCGTCCCGGCATGCCTCGACGGCGGCTTCCGCCTTTTGTGGAAGGTCGACTTCGTTCTCCGACATGGCGTCCCTTCTTGCCGTGAGGGCCGTCCGGGCATGAGCGAGCGCCTCCCGCTCCTCGGCGTTGAGCGCATGGTCTTCGAGATAGGCCGCTGTTTCGATCAGCGCGGTCGCATCACGCACCAGCGAGAGAGCATGGGCGGTCTCCCGCAGCCGCGCGTTCTCCCGTTTCTGGAAATCCTCCGCATCCGCGGCCACCAGACGGTAGAGCGCGCGCACGCGCTTCAGCTTCCGGCGAGCCTGATGGATCGCTTCGTGCAGGCCCTCGGGCTGCTCCGTGATGAGGGCGATTGCCCGCTCGAGTTCCCCGGCCGCCGTCTTGCGCAACTCCCTGGTGAAGGGACGGTCCGGCCTAATTCGGTAGGCCATAAAGTGCGTCCTGCTGCAGCTTCTCGGTCGCCAGTGCCTGATTGGAATAGCGCCGGTCGCCCGTCACTTCCCGCCCGATCCAGTGGGGCAGGGCGGGGACGTCGCTTTCGTTGCGCAGTTCGACCTCGGCGATCACCAGTCCCTGATAGGCGCCTTCGTAGACGTCGATCTCCCAGACGAAGCCGTGATGCTCCACGGTGTAGCGCACCTTCTCGATGACGTTGCCGACGGCGAGCGCGATCATCTCTTCGGCGTCGTCGAGCGCGATGGGGTATTCGAATTCGTCGCGGACCAGCGAATTCTGGCCGATCTTGACCGTCAGCTGTGCCGAGGTGCCGTTCTTCGTCCGCACGCGCACGGAGCGATCGTGCATCAGGACGACATAGGCCTGGCGCATCGGCGTCGCAGATGTCGCGAGCGCCCGCCAATCGTCGTTTGCCACGAGGAACTTCCGCTCTATCTCCTTGGCCATGGACCCGTTCCGCTTGCCGCCCTGCGGGGTTACCGTACAGGAAGTCTGAAATCCGTCAAACGACGGCAAGGCGAGCGTGCGCATTTGTCTCGACAATGCGGGCCTGTCGCTATATCCGTCTGTCAATTTCAATCGTTTTAAGAAAGGGAGCCGGACCATGGGCGCCAAAACCGAAAAGCTTCTTTCGACCCTGAAACTGCAGCCGGTCGTGCCGGTGCTGATCGTCGAGGATGCCGGGACGGCCGTGCCGCTCGCCCGTGCGCTCGTGGCCGGCGGGTTGAAGGCGATCGAGATCACCATGCGGACCGATGCCGCCCTAGAAGCCGTGCGTCGCGTCGCGGCCGAAGTCGAGGGTGCCGTCGTGGGCGCCGGCACGATCCTCAATCCCGCGCATTTCGAGGCAGCCGTCAAGGCCGGTTCGCAGTTCATCGTCAGCCCCGGAACCACGCGCGAACTCATCCACGCCGCCCGTGCCTCGGAGGTTCCGCTGCTTCCCGGTGCGGCGACCGCGAGCGAAGTCATGCAGCTGCGCGAGGAAGGCTATCAGGTGCTGAAGTTCTTCCCCGCCGAACAGGCCGGCGGTGCCGCCTACCTCAAGGCTCTGTCGTCGCCGCTCGCCGGCACGCTCTTCTGCCCGACCGGCGGCATCTCGCTCAAGAACGCCCGCGACTATCTCTCCCTGCCGAACGTCGTCTGCGTCGGCGGCTCGTGGGTGGCGCCGAGGGAAATGGTCGCCGCCGGCGACTGGGCGGGCATCACCAGGCTCGCCGCCGAGGCGGCTGCCCTGAAGGGCTGATCCGTCAGTCGATGTCGCCGTCTTTGTATTGTCGCGATCGGCTACCTATGTAGCGTTGGACGAATGCACAACACGGAGATGGCGATGTTCGACGCGAAGAAGCTTCTGGATCAGTTTCTCGGTTCACAGGTTCCCGGAACCACCGGGACGGTGAAGGAAAAGGCGGGCGGCATCGCCCAGCTCGCCAAGGACAATCCGCTCGCGACCGGCGCGATCCTCGCCGCCGTTCTCGGCACCAAGACCGGCCGCAAGCTCGCGGGCAATGTCGCGACGATCGGCGGCATCGCCGCGATCGCCGGTCTCGGCTACACGGCCTACAAGAATTATCAGGCCGGCAAGGCGCCACAGACGGCACCTGCCACCTCCGAGCCCGTTCTTCTTCCCCCGCCGTCCGATTCGCCGTTCAACCCCGAGGCTGCGGCGGCCGGGAACGCGTCTGCGCTGACGCTGGTGCGGGCGATGATCGCGGCCGCCAAGTCCGATGGCCATGTCGATGACGCCGAGCGTGCCCGCATCCTGGACAAGATCCACTCCACCGCGCTCGACGCGGAGGCCGAGGCCTTCATCGCCGAGGAGCTCGCCCGGCCGACGGATGTCGAGGCGCTGGTGGCGGCGGCAAAGACCGAAGCCCAGAAAGTCGAGCTCTTCACGGCGTCGCGGCTTGCGATTGATCCGGACAGCCGGGCCGAACGCGGCTATCTCGACATGCTCGCCGGACGGCTCGGCCTCGCCGACGCTCTGGTTGACCATATCGAGGCGACGGTTGCAGGCGCCACCGTCTGAGGCCACCATGCCCCCGGAATGGCCGGTTGCCTTTGCCGGGCGGCTGGCCTACTGCTTTGCCGGAACATTCCGTGAGGCAGGCATGCGCGATCTATCGACATTCAAAGGCTGTCCGGCGCCGGCGCCGGTAAGGCTCGAAGGCCGTTTTGTGACGGTCGAGCCCTATGACAAGGACAAGCACCTCCAGGCTCTCTGGGATGGCCTCGGTGGCGTGGGCATCAATCCGCTGCTCACCTATTTCACCCAGCCGGACTTCGGCGGCATCGCCGACTTCGAGAGCTGGCTCGACAATGCTCGCACCAAGGGCGGCTGGCTCACCCACGTTTTCCGTGACAATGCCTCCGGCAAGATCGTCGGCATGGCGAACTACATGCGCGCCGACCCGGCCAACGGTGTCGTCGAGGTGGGGGGCGTCGCCCACGGTCCGGCGATGAGCCGCACGCCGCTCGCTACCGAGGCCCATTACCTGATGGCGAAGCACGTCTTCGAGGATCTCGGCTATCGCCGCTACGAGTGGAAGTGCCACAACGAGAACGAGGCGAGCAAGACGACCGCGCGCCGTTACGGCTTCACCTTCGAGGGCGTGTTCCGCCAGCACATGCTTTCGAAGGGCAAGAACCGTGACACCGCCTGGTTCTCGATCATCGACGGCGACTGGCCGCTGGTGAAGGCGGCGTTCGAGGCCTGGCTGCACCCCGACAATTTCGATGCCGAAGGCCGGCAGAAGCGCAAGCTCGAAGACATCCGCGCCGAACTCGCACGGGCGGTGGTGTGATGGCCGGGGGCGACAAGGAAACCCGCTCTTCGGCGATCGCCGCCTTCGTCATCCTGCTCGGGATCGCCGTGGCGCTCCTGGTCATGCCCAAGGTCGTGCTGTGGGTCGGCGGCTACTCGCCGGTGCTGGCGGCGGCACTCGGCACCGTGGTGATCCTGTCCTTCTTCCTGATCTTCTGGCTCAGGGCACGCTATCAGCGCCGCCGTGGCGATCAGGACTGAAGCGTCGCCGCAAGCAGCACCACACCCATCACCACGACGAGAAGAGCGCCGCCGATCTCGATGGCGCTCGCCACCTTTCGAGCGGCCGGCGATCCGGGGCCGGAGAGGCGAACGGCGACAGTCTTGGCCAAAACGGCGAGTGTCGCGAGGAGGGAGACGGTGATCGCGGTACCGAGGGCCATGGCGAAGACCGAGAGCACGCCGCCGAGATAGAGCCCGTTCAGGATCGCGAAGGTCATCACCAGCAGGGCGCCGGAACAGGGCCGCAGGCCGACGGCGACGATCGCCGACCAGGCCTCGCGCAGCCGGAACTCCTTTGCGGACAAAAGCCGCGGATCGGCGATATGGCTCATCCCGCAATCGGGGCAGACGGCACCCGGCGCTAGCCCCGAATGGCTGTGTTCGGCGGCGACGGCTTCGAAACGAAGACCGGTCGTCGCGCGCGATGCCGGACCCGAAGGCGCGCCGGCGAACAGCGATGCGCTCGCCGGCTGGACGGTGAAAATCGAACGCAGCTTGCGCACGAGAAGCCAGAGACCGAAGGCGATGATGAGGCCGTAGCTCGCGAGTTCCATCGCGTCCGTCGCGTTCGTCAGCGTGATTCCCGTGCCCCTGAGGACGAGATAGGCGACCCCGACGACGGCGATTGCCACCAGCGCCTGCAGCGCCGAGGAGACGAAGGAAATGCCGACGCCGCGCTTCAACTCCGTTTCGTTGGCGATCATGTAGGAGGAGATCACGGCCTTGCCGTGCCCCGGGCCGGCGGCATGGAAGACGCCGTAGGCAAAGGAAAGCCCGACGAGGGCGGCAAGATGGCTCGGGTCTTCCCGCATCGCCTTCAGCGACTCGGTCAGCGCACGGTAGAAGGCCTGCTGGTGCTCGTTCACCCAGGCGAGAAATCCGCCGAACATGCCGGTGGTCGGGAACGACGGCTCGGCCGTGCCGATACCGAGCGGCGATCCCGCGAAAGCGTTCGGCGCCGCAGCTGCGACGAGGAGGACGGCGAGGGCTGCATATCTGCCGAGGCGGGCGTTCAGCATGATACCTCGAGGCGGGTCGCGAACAGCTTGCCCATGTCCGAGCCGCCGGGATTGTTGAAGAAGGCTTCCGTCATCATGTTCTGGTTCTGCGCCATCACCGCGTCCGGATCGGGGCGGATGACCTGCCGCTTGCAGGCCCCGAAGCCGTCACCCTCGGTCGCGAGATCGCCGTCCTTGGCGAAGTCGATCGAGGTGTAGAAGGTCGGGTCGTAGATACCGAAGGAGAGTTTGCCCTTGAGCGGCACGGCCGTCTGCGGTTTCACGACGAAGAAGACGAGGAGCTGGCTGTCCTTGAAGTCGACGTTGAACACCTCCGGCACGGCGAGCTTCACCGGCGTGCCATTGTCGGTGATGAAGGTGAAATAGTCGTAGTCACCGGTCGAGGTACGGATCGTGTCGGCGATTTCCTTCAACTCGTCGGGATCGAGCTTCAGATTGGTGTTCTTGTCGAAATCGAGCAGCACGCTCGAGGAGAACACGTCGTCGAAGCGCCAGACATTACGGATTTCCGTGATCTTTCCGGCGTCGGCGACCACCTCCAGCCGCGCCTCGGCAAAGATATGGGGATGGGCAAGAGCGGGCAGCGGCTGCAGGGCGAGGGCGATCGCTGCGGCTGCCGGCGTGAAAGTCTTCTTCATGATGCCCTGTCGTTGCTCGCGTCACGGGATTCGGCGATCCGTCACCGTTCCCTTTACCAGAATTGGGACGGAAGTTGGACTATCCTCGTGGTCCGGCCGGGTACGCCTCAGGCGTTCTTTCGGAACCAGCCGTGGAGATAGTCGACGAAGGCGCGGACCTTCGCCGGCAGGTAGCGACGATGAGGATAGACGGCGTAGATGCCCCGGTCGGACGGCAGGTAGTCGTCGAAGAGCGAAACGAGTTCTCCCGATTGCAGATAGGGCCTCGCGATGAAATCGGGGATCATCGCGACGCCGAGCCCTGCCCGCGCCGCCCGGAGCGTCGCCTGCGGGCTGTTGACCTCGATCGGGCCGCTGACGTTCACCGAAAAGCTGCCGTCCTTCGGGTCGTGGAAGCGAAGCGTGTTGTGGGTCCGCGAATTCGTGTCGATCAGGAAGGGCACCCGCGACAGATCCTGCGGATGGGTGAGCGGCCCGTGCTTTTCGACGAAGGCGGGCGTGGCGCAGGCGTAGACGCGGAAATCGGAGAGTTTGCGGGCGATCAGACCCGAATCATCGAGCCTGGTGATGCGGATCGCGAGGTCGAAGCCCTCCTCGATGAGGTCGACGAACCGGTCCTCGGCAACGATCTCCAGCGACAGGTCGGGGTGCTCCTTGACGAAGTCGATCAGCGACTGGCCGACATCGGCGTCGATGAAGGTGCGCGGCAGCGAGACCTTCAGCTTGCCACGGATATCGGCATTGTTCTCACGCACGAGGTCGGCGAGGTTGTCGATCTCCTTCAGGATGTCGGATGCCGTCCGGTAATAGGTGTGGCCGGCGCCGGTCAGGGAAAACTGGCGTGTGGTGCGGTTGAGAAGCAGTGCGCCGAGCTCGTCCTCCAGTTCGCGGACGTACTTGGAAAGCAGGGCTTTCGACCGGCCGGTCTTGCGGGCGGCCGCAGAAAAACCTTCGGCCTCGACGACGTCGATGAAGGCGCGCATGCGGGTCAGGGT
>DATGWU010000726.1:0-4675 GCA_035299345.1 Rhizobium sp. | reverse complement strand
CGGCTGAGCGTCCTCACTCCTGTGAGACTTCTTCCTGTTTGCCGTCCTCGTCATAGAGGAGGACGGCGGAGCATTCGGCGAGGTCGGGACGCCGTTCCCGGTCACAGGCGACCTTCGCCGCGGCGAGTGCGGCCTCCTTGCTCTCCCAACCGCAATAGAATTCCTCCCAATGGAGGCCTTCGGTGTGCAGGATCGAGACCTCGACGCTGTAGAGCGCCGGGAAACAGTAGCTCATAGCAACGCAATCCTCGTCCGTGCCGCCGCCGTCGACGCACTGCTTGCGGGCGCAGGCAAAGGCCTCGTCGGCATTGGCGCCGGTGCAGACGCCGCTGCTCATCTCGGGTGCCTGGACGAAGGCGATCCCCTTGCGTCCGCCTTCCTCGGCGAGCGCCGCCGGCATGGACAAAATTAGCGCAAGAAAGAACGTGCAAGCGCTGCGACAGATCATATAAGTCTTCCCCCAAGTTCCCCTGATTGGCGGGTGTTCCCGCTCGCGAAGGACCATACATGGAAACCGAGTCTGTCACCATCAGGAAGGCTGGCCAAGGCGACGTGCCGGCGATCGTTGCGATGTTCGCAAGCGATTCGCTCGGCGGCCACGGCGACACGACGGACCCGGCGGCACTCCCCGGCTATATGGCGGCATTCCGCCGCATCGAGCAGTCGCCGAACGAGACCCTTTACGTGGCGGTGAAAGGGGATGAGGTGGTCGGGACCTTTAAGGCCCTGCTCACCACAACCCTGACCGGCCGCGGCGGCACCTCGATGATCGTGGAGGCGGTGCATACGCGGGCGGATTGCCGAGGGCAGGGGATCGGCGAGGCGATGATCCGCTTCTGCCTCGAAGAGGCGAGGCGGCAGGGATTGCGACAGGTGCAATTGACCTCCAATGCGAAGCGCACGGACGCCCACCGCTTCTATGGACGGCTCGGTTTCGAGGCCAGTCACATCGGCTTCAAGTTGAAGCTGAAATGACGGTTGAAGGCCCGCGAAACACTGGACAATCGGCCCCCGAGGCGGCATAAGCGGGGAACTGTTGAACCAGAGCGCCATTCGGGCGTCGGAGCCGAAGGACGAGACATGAAGCAGCTTCTGTTGCAAATTTTCACCTGGTGGAACGGCCAGACCATGGGCACGCGCTTCTTCACCTGGCGCAATGGCAAGCGCGTCGGTGAAGACGAGTTCGGCAACGTCTATTACGAAGGCGGCATGACCTCCTTCGGTCTCCCGCGCCGCTGGGTCATCTACAACGGCTATGCCGAGGCGTCGAAGATCTCGGCCGACTGGCACGGCTGGATGCATCACCGCACGGACGTTCCTCCGACCAAGGAGGACTACAAGGCGCGTGAGTGGCAGAAGCCCCATCGCCCGAACTACACCGGTTCCTCGCTCGCCTATCGTCCGCAGGGTTCGATTGCCGTTCCGGGCGAGCGTCCGCGTGTAACCGGCGACTATGACGCCTGGACGCCTGGCAACTGACACCGGTTTTGGCCACAATTGACGTTTAGCCGCTTTGCTGGACGTTGCCTTCTCCTGGGGAGGAGCATCGTCGGCAGGACGGCTGGAGACTGGAGATATGAAGCTTTTCGGAAACGGCATCGGGCTTGGCGCGGCCTCTCTCCTTGCGCTGACGACCGCCGTTTCCCTGCTGTCGCCCGTCGCTCCGGCGAGGGCGGAGCGTATCGCCAATCCGGTTGCGCAGTTCGCCGGCATCGACAAGATCACCGGGCGCATTACCTCCTTTGATGTCTACGTCAACGAGACCGTGCAGTTCGGTGCGCTGCAGGTGACGCCGAAGGTCTGCTATTCCCGCGACGAAACGGAAGCCCAGAAGATTGACGCCTTCATCGAGGTCGACGAGATCACGCTCGACCGCAAGATCCGCCGCATCTTCTCCGGCTGGATGTTTGCCGACAGCCCGGCGCTGAACGCCGTCGAGCACGCGATCTACGACGTGTGGCTGACGGGCTGCAAGCAGTCGTCGGACGTTCCGGCGCCGGAAGGCGTCGTCGCCGCTCATCCGGCTCCCGTACCGGTTTCGGAGGCAGAGAAGGCCGCCGAAGCGCAGAAGCGGGCAGCAAGCTCGGAAAGCCAGACGCCGGCACCGGTAAGCGGGCAGCCGCAGCCGGCGGGCGAAGCCGCCACAGCGCCCACAGAAACCGCACCCGCCCCGCAGAACAGCGGCGTGCTGCAGCCGCCGCCGCAGCAGCAGCAGGATGCCGTTCCTCCGCTCGGTGCGCCGCAGGAAATTCCAGACAACGTTCCCGGCGATGCCCTGCCACCGCTCGGCGCTCCGCAGGAGATACCGGAGAACGCACCCGGCGACGCCCTGCCGCCGCTCGAGGAACCCCAACCGGTGCCGGACAACGCGCCGGGCGATCTCCTGCCGCCGCTCGATATTCCGCAGGGTGGCGAGGAGATGCCGCAGGGGCAGCCGATGCCGGAGGCTCCTGTGACGAAGCCGGGAAGTGTCGGGCTGTTCTGAGGTCTTGATGCCGGCGTTGCCGTGCTAGACGAACGCGATATCCGGCCCCGCCACGGCCGTTTCCAGCAGACGCGCATACTCATCCTTCGGCACGTCGATCGCGCCGAAGGTTTTGAGGTGCTCTGTGGTGAACTGCGTGTCGAGCAGTGTGAAGCCGCGCTCCTTCAGGCGTTCGACGAGATGGAAGAGGCAGATTTTCGAGGCGTTGGTGCGCCGGGCGAACATGCTCTCGCCAAAGAAGGCGGAACCGAGGGAGACGCCGTAGAGCCCGCCGACGAGTTCGCCGCCGTCCCAGGCCTCGACGCTGTGGGCATGGCCCATCCGGTGAAGCGCGCCGTAGAGATCCTTGATCGTCTGGTTGATCCAGGTGCTCGGCCGATCCCCGGCCGGTTCCGCGCATTTGTCGAGGACACGGTCGAAGGCGGTGTCGTAGCGGATATCAAACGGCTTGTGGCGGATCGCCTTCGCGAGGCTCTTCGAAACGTGGAACTGATCGAGGGGAATTATGCCGCGAAGTTCCGGCTCGACCCAGAAGATTTCCGGGTCGTCGGCCGATTCCGCCATCGGAAAGAGGCCGATGGAATAGGCGCGCAGCAGGATCTCCGGAGTGATCGAGTAGTCTCTGCTGCGCGGTCCTGCCATCGGCGTCCTTCAGGCTGAAGTTCTGGCCAGATAATCCTCCAGCCAGTGGATGTCGTAGTCGCCGTTCGCGATGTCCTGGTTGGCGATCAGGTCCTGGAACAGCGGCAGGGTTGTCTTGATGCCGTCGATGACGAATTCATCGAGCACGCGGCGCAAGCGCATCATGCATTCGACACGGGTGCGCCCGTGCACGATCAGCTTGCCGATCAGGCTGTCGTAGTAGGGCGGGATCTTGTAGCCCTGGTAGGCGCCCGAATCCACGCGCACACCGAGACCGCCCGGCGCATGGAAATGCGTGATCGTGCCGGGGGAGGGCACGAAGGTGCGCGGGTCCTCGGCGTTGATGCGGCACTCGATCGCGTGGCCGGAGAAGGTCACCTCGTCCTGCGTCACCGAGAGGCCTGCGCCCGACGCGATGCGGATCTGCTCGTGCACGAGGTCGATCCCGGTGATCGCTTCGGTGATCGGATGCTCCACCTGCAGGCGGGTGTTCATCTCGATGAAGTAGAATTCGCCGTTCTCGTAGAGGAACTCGATCGTGCCGGCGCCGCGGTACTTCATCTTCATCATGGCGTCGGCGCAGATCTGGCCGATCTTCATGCGCTGTTCGACGTTGAGCGCCGGAGAGTTCGCTTCTTCCCAGACCTTCTGGTGGCGGCGCTGCAGCGAGCAGTCGCGCTCGCCGAGGTGAATTGCGTTGCCTTCACCGTCGCCGAGTACCTGGATTTCGATGTGCCGTGGCTTGCCGAGGTATTTTTCCATGTAGACGGCAGGGTTGCCGAAGGCGGCGGCTGCTTCGGTCCGGGCGGTGTTGAACGCTTCCTCGAGGTCTTCCGCGGTCTTGGCCACCTTCATGCCACGGCCGCCGCCGCCGGCGGTCGCCTTGATGAGAACCGGAAAGCCGATACGGTGCGCCGTGGCCATCAGGTTGTCTTCCGTCACCTCGCCGTCGGAGCCCGGAACGACGGGAATGCCGAGTTCCATCGCCGTCTGCTTGGCGGTGATCTTGTCACCCATCAGGCGGATGTGCTCGGCCGTCGGCCCGATGAAGGTGATGCCGTGCGCATCGAGGATGTCGGCGAACTTGGCGTTTTCCGAGAGGAAGCCGTAGCCCGGATGGACCGCGTCGGCACCGGTGATTTCGCAGGCCGCGACGATCTGGTGAATGTTGAGATAGCTTTCGCGCGAAGGCGGCGGGCCGATGCAGACACTCTCGTCGGCGAGCCGGACATGCATCGCATCCGCGTCCGCCGTGGAGTGCACGGCCACCGTGGCGATGCCGAGCTCCTTGCAGGCGCGCAGGACGCGCAGGGCGATTTCGCCGCGATTGGCAATCAGGATCTTCGAAATACCGCTCATGGGCCTCACTCGATGATCAGCATGGGCTCGCCGTACTCGACGGGCCGGGCATCCTCGATCAGGATTTCGACGACCTTGCCGGAGCGCGGGGCCGGGATCTGGTTCATCGTCTTCATCGCTTCGATGATCAGCAAGGTCTGCCCGGCCGATACCTTGCTGCCGACCTCGATGAACGGCTTGGCGCCGGGC
>DATGWU010000725.1:0-12775 GCA_035299345.1 Rhizobium sp. | reverse complement strand
TGGCGAATTCGAACGGTCGCTACCGGCGATCGGTGCGCTCACGCGCCGGCAGATCATCCACAACGACTTCAACCCGCACAACATCCTGCTCGATCCGGTCGAGCCGACGCAAGTGGTCGGCATCATCGATTTCGGCGACATGGTGCACGCACCGGTCGTCAACGATCTTGCCGTCGCCCTCTCCTATCATCTCGCCACCGACAACTGGGCCGCCCGCACCGGCGCCTTCCTTGAAGGCTATCAGTCGGCGCGCGCACTCCAGGAGGAGGAGATCAACCTCCTGCCGCTTCTCACGCGGGCACGCCTGGCCATGTCGATTATCATCGCCGAGTGGCGCTCCGCCCGTTTCCCGGAAAACAGCGCCTACATCATGCGCAACCACGCCACCGCCTTGCGCGGTCTGCAAAACACTGCCGAACTCACTGCGGCCGGGCTGAAACGGCTCGTGCCCAACCTGTCCGAGGGCTGATCATGTCGATGGTGAATGCTTTTTCGCGCGAGGATTTCGAACGGCTGAGCGAAAGCGAACGTGCCCTCATCGCCCGGCGGGAGAAGGTGCTGGGGCCGGCCTACCGCCTGTTTTACGAGAAGCCGCTGCATCTCGTGCGCGGCGAAGGCGTCTTCCTTTATGACGCCGCAGGCGAACGCTATCTCGACGCTTACAACAACGTCGCCTCGCTCGGCCATTGCCATCCACGCGTCGTGGAGGCGATCACGAAGCAGACCGCCGTGCTCAACACCCATACGCGCTATCTGCATGAAGGGATCGTCGACTATGCGGAAACACTGACGGCGACGTTCCCCGAGGACCTGAGCCAGGCCATGTTCACCTGCACGGGCAGTGAGGCAAACGATCTCGCCGTGCGCATCGCCCGTTTCGTCACCGGCGGCACCGGCATTATCGCCACCGATCTCGCTTATCATGGCCTGACCAGCGCGGTTGCCGACTTTTCGCCCTCGCTCGGCGAATCCGTGACCCTCGGCCCGCATGTGCGCACGGTGCCCGCTCCGGACAGCTACCGCCATTCGCCTGAGGAGATGATGGAAAAGTTCGGCCGCGACGTCCGCGCCGCCATCGCCGACCTCAAGCGCCATGGCATCAAGCCGGCCATGCTGATCACCGACACGATCTTTTCCAGCGACGGTATCTTTGCCGGCCCGAAGGGTTTCCTGAAGCCCGCCGTGGATGCCATCCACGAAGCAGGCGGCCTCTTCGTCGCCGACGAGGTCCAGCCAGGCTTCGGCCGCACCGGCGAGGCCATGTGGGGCTTCGAGCGTCACGGCCTTGCGCCCGACATGGTGACCCTCGGAAAGCCGATGGGCAACGGCTACCCGATGGCAGGCATCGTGCTGCGCCCCGAGGTCATTGCCGATTTCGGCCCGAGGGCACGCTATTTCAACACCTTCGGCGGCAATCCGGTCGCCGCCGCCGCCGGCAAGGCGGTGCTCGACACCATCCGTATCGAGGGACTGCAGCAGAATGCGTTGGAGGTCGGCCGCTACCTGATGGACGGACTGAAAGACCTGGCAGCCCGCCATTCGGCCATCGGCAACGTGCGCGGCTCCGGCCTCTTCATCGGCGTCGAGATCGTTGCCGATCGGGCCACCAAGAGCCCGGATGCGGCACTTACCACCCGCATCATCAACGGCCTTCGCGAGCGTCGCGTCCTCATCAGTGCGTCCGGCCCGAGCGGCAACGTGCTGAAGATCCGCCCGCCGCTGGTCTTCTCGCGTGAGAACGCCGACATGCTGGTGGAGGCGCTTGGAGATGTCATGAAGGCCCAGTGACCGACGGCAAGAGAACGCTCGAACGCGGACCACAGATGTCAGGCGGCATGACGGCGCAAGCGGCCCTCGCTGTCACGCCCTGACGCCGGTTGTTCTCGCGAGCTCGAGCGCTTCGCTGATCACCCCGTGATCGCCAATATGGTTCATCAGGATCAGGATCAGGCGCGCATTCATGGCGTGACTTTCTTCTTCCGAGAGCCCCTCATGTGCCTTGATCAACCGCGCATAACTCTCATCCGGCCGGGAAAGATTGGGCTTGGTCTGCAGCATGGATCAATCCTTTGCAATCGCACGGGCAAGTGCTGCGCTGACGGCGACCGCATCGAAGCGATCCCATCGGGCGGCGACATGCTGGTCGGGGCGGATCAGACAGACGGCACTCTTCGCCCCGCCGAGATAACGTTCCTCGAGCGCCCTGTTTTCCTTCGCCGAAACCGCGAGCGTCTTCAGAACGATGCCATGCGCCGCGAAGTTCTTCGGAATGTCCGCATCGATTGCGAGCAGCGTGAAATCGCCGCCGATCAGGCGCAGGAGCCAGTCCGCGCCGACCGGCGCGTCAGGGCATGGGCTTCCAGGGCGCGTCCGGGCAGGCAGGCCCGGTAGATCCGGTCCGTTCAGGCGCGAGCCGTCGTAGATACAGGGTATCGAAAGACGGCCGGAATTGACCACGGTGCGGGCAAAGGGAAGCGTCTCCGCAAGGTCGAGAACCGCATTGCGGAAGAGCTTCGAAATGGCTGATTTCGGAGTGATGAAATCGGTGGACCGCGTCGAATTGGCGATGTTCTCGTCGGCTCCGAATATGCGTTCTTCGTCATATGTATCGAGCAGGGTATCGGGCGCCAGTCCGTTGACGACGACAGCCAGCTTCCACCCGAGATTATCGGCATCCTGGACACCGGAATTGGCGCCGCGCGCACCGAAGGGCGAGACCTGGTGGGCGGAGTCCCCGGCAAAGAGAATCGGCCCATGGCGGAACCTCTCCATGCGGCGGCACTGGAATCTATAGATCGAGCACCAGTCGAGTTCGTATTCAACGTCGGGCCCCAGCATGGCACTGACGCGGGCCTTGATATTCTTCGGCTCCAGTTCCTTCGCCCGGTCGATGTTCCAGCCGAGCTGGAAATCGATGCGCCAGATGTCATCGGGTTGCTTGTGCAGGAGCGCGCTGTCGCCGGATCTGAAATGCGGCTCGAACCAGAACCAGCGCTCGGTGGGGAAATCGGCCTTCATCTTCACATCGGCGATCAGGAAGTTGTCTTCGAACACACGTCCCTCGAAGCCCAGGCCAAGCATGTTCCGTATCGGCGAGCGCGCACCATCGCAGGCGACCAGCCAGTCGGCCTCGACCTGGTAGGCGCCATCCGGCGTCATGATGTCGAGGGACACGTGGTCATCGTGGCGGGTGACCGAATCGATGCGATTGCGGCCACGGATTTCGATCAGGGCTCCCTCTTCCTGAGCCTTGACCACACCGTCATGAAGAAACTTCTCGAACCACGGCTGCTGCAGATTGATGAAGGCAGGGAAGGCGTGGCCGTCCTCCGGTAACAGGTTGAACTCGTAGAGCAGCCGGTCGTCGTGAAAGACCTTGCCGATGTTCCATTGCACACCCTTGGCCAGCATGGCTTCGCCGGCACCCAACCGGTCGCAGATCTCCAGCGTCCTCTTGGCAAAGCAGATCGCGCGGCTGCCGAGCCCCGGCCCTTCATGATCGTCGAGCAGGAGGACGGGAATGCCCCGTCGGCCGAGGTCAAGCGCCGTCGCGAGGCCAACGGGACCCGCGCCGACGACGATCACCTTGTGCCGCACCGGCGTCGCCCCATCCTGGTCCGGCGATCTGACATAAGGATACAGGCGGAACGCTATCGGATAGCGCTCCGTAACAGGATTTTCCATAGTCCCCTCCTCCCTCCGGGAAAGCCGTCAGCCCTGCAGATCGGCCCACATCTGCAGGTCGCGCTCCGCCGTCCAGATGCGCGGGTGGTCGATGCCTCGCGCCTCGTCGTAGGCACGCGCCACGTTGAACGGCAGGCAGTGCTCGTAGATCGCGTAGTCCTTGAACTTCGGATCGCATTCGGCGCGAACCGCGTCCCAGGCTTCCTTCAGTGAGCCGCCGCGTGCTGCAATCCGCGTGACCGGCCTGTAGGTCGATTCCACGAAGTCCTTCGTCCGGTCGAGCGCGGCGTTCACCGCATCACGGCCGACCACGGCGTCGCCCCGGCCGGGCGCAATCGCCGCCAGATCATAGGCGCGGATCGCCTCCAGGGTACTACCCCAGTCGGCAAAATGGCCGTCGCCGCAATAACAGGCCGAGTGCGCCTCGACGATATCACCCGTGAACATCACATTCTGGTCGGGCACATGGATCACCGCATCGCCCGCCGTGTGGGCACGGCCGAGTTGGAGAATGTCGACCCGGCGCTTGCCGAGGAAGACCGACATCTTTCCATTGAAAGTCGTGGTCGGCCAGGTCAGGCCTGGGATGGATTCATGCCCTTGAAACAGGCGGGGGAACCGCTGGAACTCGCTGTCCCAATCCTCCTGCCCGCGCTCGACGACCATCTTGCGCGCAGCGTCCGACATGACCACCTGGCCTGCATTGAAGGCGCTGGCACCGAGCACGCGAACGGCGTGGTAATGCGTCAGCACCACATGGCTGATCGGTTTGTCGGTGACGGTGCGGATGCAGTCGATCACCTTCCGGGCAAGGCGCGGCGTTGCCTGCGCCTCGACGACCATGACGCTGTCGTCGCCGATGATGACACCGGAATTCGGGTCGCCCTCGGCTGTGAAGGCGTAGAGCCCGTCGCCGATTTCAGTGAAGCTGATCTTCTTTTCGGTGAGATCGCCCTGGGAAGCGAATGCCTTTGCCATGAATGTCTATCCTTGCTGCTTATCAAGCTTTGTGACGGTCTGCTCAATGGCGCCGAAGACGGAATGTCCGCTCTCGTCCTTCATTTCGATGCGCACGGTGTCGCCGAACTTCATGAACGGCGTCTTGGGGCTGCCGCTCCCGATGGTCTCGATCATGAGGAGCTCGGCGATGCAGGAATAACCGGCACCACCTTCCGAGACCGGCTTGCCGGGGCCACCATCCAGCTTGTTCGAGACCGTGCCCGAACCGATGATGGTGCCGGCAACGAGCGGCCGGGTCTTGGCCGCATGGGCGATCAGCTGACCGAAATCGAAGGTCATGTCGATGCCGGCATCGGCGCGACCGAAAGGCTTGCCGTTGTAATCCACCAAAAGAGGCAGATGCAGCTTGCCGCCGTCCCATGCGGCGCCGAGTTCATCCGGCGTCACCGCTACGGGCGAGAATGCCGAGGAAGGCTTGGACTGGAAAAAGCCGAAGCCCTTTGCCAGTTCGGCCGGGATCAGGCCACGCAACGACACATCGTTGACCAGCATGATCAGGCGGATCGCGCGCCTCGCCTCTTCTGCCGAAACGCCCATGGGAACGTCATCGACGACGACGGCGACTTCGCCCTCCATGTCGATGCCGAAGGCTTCGTCTTCGGGCATGACGATGGGTGCGCGTGGCGCGAGGAAACTGTCGGATCCGCCCTGATAGATCAGCGGATCGGTCCAGAATGTCGCCGGCATCTCCGCATTGCGCGCTCTTCTGACCAGTTCGACATGGTTCACATAGGCCGAGCCGTCTGCCCATTGATAGGCGCGCGGCAGCGGCGAGGCCGCGTCGTGCTCATGAAAACGTGTGAACGGTTGCGAGCCGGTTTCCAGGCCTTCCGCAACGCGCTCAAGGCGCGGCCCGACATGGGCCCAGTCGTCGAGAGCCGCCTGCAGGGTGCGGGCGATATGACCGACTTCCGAACAGCGCGTGAGATCCCTGGAAACGACGACCAGTTTTCCGTCGCGTGTGGAATCCTTCAAGGTGGCAAGTTTCATTGTCCCTCCAACTCGGCTCGCAGCCGGTTATTTCTTGATGCCCGGCGTGCCGTCGAACTTCTTCTCGAGGCTGTCCCAGCAGTCGATATAGTGGTCCTGCAGCGGTGCACGCTTCGCAGCCCACTCGGTCAGATGCTGGGGGAAACGCGTCTCGAACATGAAGCTCATGGTTTCCGCCTGGAATTGCGGCACCATCGGCTCGTTCGAGCCGTGCTCGAAGGCGTTGCGGTCCGGCCCATGCGGCAGCATGCAATTGTGGAGGCTCATGCCGCCCGGCGCAAACCCCTTGGGCTTGGCATCATAGACGCCGTAGATATTGCCCATCAGCTCCGACATGATGTTCTTGTGGTACCAAGGCGGGCGGAACGAATGCTCAGCCACCATCCAGCGCTCACGGAACAAGACGAAATCGATGTTGGCCGTACCCTCCTGCCCGGACGGCGCCGTCAGCACCGTGAAGATCGACGGATCAGGGTGATCGAAGAGGATCGCACCGACCGGCGAGTAGGTTCTGAGGTCGTATTTGTAGGCACAGTAATTGCCGTGCCAGGCGACGATGTCGAGCGGTGAGTGGCCGATCCTCGTCTCATGGAACTGGCCGCACCATTTGAGCACAACGCGCGAGGGCACTTCCCGGTCCTCGAAAGCGGCCACCGGACATTTGAAGTCGCGCGGATTGGCAAGGCAGTTCGCGCCGATCGGACCGCGGTAGGGGAGATCGAATTTCTGGCCGTAATTCTCGCAGACGAAGCCTCGGCACGGGCCCTCCAGCACTTCCACGCGATAGACGAGACCACGCGGCAGCAGGGCGATTTCCTTAGGCTCGACATCGATCACACCGAGCTCGGTGCAGAAGCGCAGCTTGCCTTCTTGCGGCACGACCAGCAGTTCCCCGTCGGCCGAGTAGAAATACTCGTCCACCATGGATTGGGTGACGAGATAGACATGGCTCGCCATGCCGGTCTGGGTGTTGACGTCACCTGCCGTCGTCACCGTGCGCATGCCGGTGACCCATGTCAGCTCTTCGTCCGCATGCGGGATCGGGTCCCAGCGATATTGTCCAAGGGAAATCACGTCCGGCAGGATATGCGGGGCCGACTTCCAGAGGGGCACGTCGATCTTTTCGAACCGTGTCGTATGCTTGACGCTCGGACGGATACGATAGCACCACGTGCGCTCGTTCTGTCCGCGCGGTGCGGTAAAAGCCGTGCCGGAGAGCTGTTCGGCATAGAGGCCATAATTGCATTTCTGCGGCGAGTTCTGTCCCTGCGGCAGCGCCCCGGGCAGCGCCTCGGTCTCGAAGTCATTGCCGAAACCCGGCATGTAACCCTGATGCGGACCAAGATTGCCGAGTGCGCGGGTCATGCCGGCGGCGAGCGGATGCTGGTTCATCGTCTGCTCCGATCAGATTTGTATCTGGACCGGAGTAGATAGTTGCATTCGCAACTTTGTCAAGGTAAAGATTGACGGAACGCAAGAAGGGGTTTCCGGGATGACCGCGCGCGATGTAACGCTGTTTGACTACTGGCGGTCCTCCGCCTCCTATCGTGTGCGGATCGGTTTGAGCCTGCTTGGCATTTCCTATGCCGATGAGCCGGTCGACCTCCTTTCCGGTGCACAGCGGAGCCAGGAAAATCTGGTGCGCAACCCGCAGGGACTGGTGCCGACCCTTTCGATCGACGGCGTCGAGCTCACGCAGTCGCTGGCAATCCTCGAATATCTGAACGAGACGCGCTCCGCCGGATGGCTTCCGGTCGATGTGGTCGGGAAAGCCAGGGTGCGAGCGTTGAGCTACGCAATTGCGATGGAGATCCACCCCGTCTGCAACCTGCGCGTGGCCCGCCACGCCGCTGCGATGGGCGGCACGACCGTCGAGGAATGGATGAAACATTTCATCACGGACGGGCTGGCGGATTTCGAGGCCATGCTGCAACGCCAGCCGGAAGGCCGCTTCTGCTACGGCGATCAGGTGACGCTCGCCGATATCTGCCTCGTGCCGCAGATCTACAACGCGCGGCGATGGGGCGTGAACCTGGAAAGCCTGCCCCGCACCAGCGTCATCTCGGCTCGCCTGGAAGAGATGCCGGCCTTCGCGGCCGCCCATCCGGATCGTGTGCGGCCGCAATCGTGACTTCGGAAGTGGGCTGTGGCAGGTTCACCGCCCAGAATCATGGATACCTGAATGGCCGACCAGAAACGCGACGTGGATTTCGATCTCGAACAGTTCCTGCCCTACCTGCTGAACCAGGCGGCGGAGGCGATATCCCGTTCCTTTCAGGAAATCTACCGCGAGCTTTATGGCATGACGCGCACGCAATGGCGCGTGATGGCCAATCTCGGCAAGTTCGGCGCGATGACGGCGAAGGACATCTGCGTCATCTCCCATGTCGAGAAGACGAAGGTCAGCCGCGCGGTCTCCGCACTGGAAGCCGATGGCTTTCTCGTGCGCACGCCGAGTGAAGAAGACAGGCGGGCCGAGATCCTGAGCCTCACGGATAAGGGCCGCACCGCTTTTGCCGATCTCGGTCAACGCGCCATCACCTACGATCGCGATCTGCGCCGCAAACTCGGGCCCGAACTGACGATCCAGCTCGATGCGCTCCTGAAAAAGCTGATCGCCGAAGCGCCGTCCCGGCACGACGACGAGTAATCAGTCAGCGGCTCCCGCACGCTCCCTCCCGCATCAATCCCCAAGCTCGAGGACCTCGCTGTCCTTCAGCGTCCTCAACACGAAGTCAGACCGCACTTGTGCGACCTGTGGCTGGATCAGAAGGCGATCATGGACGAAGTCCGAAAAGCGCTCGAGGTCTCGTACCCGCACGTCGAGCACGTAATCGGCATCGCCCGACACTGAGAAGGCCGACTGCACCTCCGGCTGCCGCTCGAGCCACCTCGAGAAATTCTTGTCGGTGTCCCGATCGTGCATACGCAAGTTGACACGCACGATCACCCGCACTTTGACCCCGAGTTTCGCCGCGTCGAGCCTCGCGTGGTAGCCCGCGACCAGACCCGCCTCTTCCAACGCCGTCCGCCGTCGGGAACACTGCGACGGTGACAGATTGATCAGTTCCGAGAGCTGCGCGTTGGTGAGCGACCCGTCCTTCTGCAGGGCATCCAGAATCTGGCGGTCATGACGGTCGATGAGCATGGCGATCCTCTCACATGTCGCACTATTTTCAAAAAGGATACACATATCACGCATCTTCATCTGTAGAAAAGCACGTTTCTTGCAATATCCCGTAGTCGCAGGCCAAAGGTCGCACACCTCGTGCACATCGTCGCTGCTATTCTCATCGTCACGCCAGAGACCAGGGCGACGGGAGGATACCGGCCATGACGCCAAAGACGGACTATGTTTACCAATCCATCGCGCGCGCCGTGCGCGATCACGACGTCGGAACGATGTTCGGGCTGATGGGCGATGCAAACCTCTTCATGGTCGACCACTTCGTCCGCGGCTGCGGCGGCCGCTTCGTGCCGGCCGCGCATGAGGGCAGTTCCGTTCTTATGGCACTCGCCTTTGCCCATGTGTCGGGTGGGGTTGGCGTCGCCTCCGTGACCCATGGCCCTGCGCTGACCAATTGCGTGACAGCGCTTACCGAAGGCGCGCGCGGCAACATTCCGATGGTACTTCTGGCGGGCGATACGCCGGTGATGAATCCGCGCCATGTTCAGAGCATCGACCAACGCGAGGTAGTGAAGGCGACCGGCGCCGGTTTCGAGCAGATGCGCGGCCCCGAAACCGCGACCTATGATGTCGCCCGAGCCTTCTATCGCGCCCGCGTCGAGCGGCGCCCGATCATCCTCAACATGCCCGTCGATTTCATGTGGCACGAACACCCGTATCAGTCGCACCGCTTCGAAGTCTTCGAAACGCCGGCTTACGTTCCGGAAGGCGATGCCTTGAACAAGGCGATCGGCGTGATCGCCGCCGCTCGTCGTCCGCTGATCCTCGCCGGGGGTGGCGCTTGCGCCGCACGCGAACACCTGATCCGGCTCGCCGACCGGCTCGAAGCGCCGCTCGCCACGACACTGAAGGCCAAGGGCCTCTTCTCCGGCCACCCTTACAACATGGACATCTTCGGCACGCTCAGTACGCCGGCGGCCTACGATGTGATCGCCAAATCCGATTGCATTCTCTGCTTCGGCTCCGGCCTGCATGATTTCACCACCGAGAAGGGTGCCCTGATGAGGGGCAAGCGCGTCGTGCAGGTGGACGTCGACCAACGCTTCATCGGCCGCAGCCTGCACCCGGATGTGGCGCTGGTGGCCGACAGTGCACTGACTGCCGACAACATCGTCTATTGGCTCGACGAGGCGGAAATCCCGCCGAGCGGCTTCACAGGCGAACTCGCGCCGCAGGCGCTTACCGGCCATGTTGCCGGCCAGCGCGACAAGGCCGGACCCGGATTCGTCAACTATGTCTGGGCGGTGGAAGAACTCGACAAGGCCCTGCCCGACGACCGTATTCTGGTCACCGACGGCGGGCGCTTCATGACCGAGGTCTGGTGCCGCATTTCGGTGACCGACCCGAAAAGCTTCATGGTGACCGCCAATTTCGGCTCGATCGGGCTCGGCCTTCCGGAAGCGATCGGCGCAGGGCTCGCCGCGCCTGACAGGCCGGTCGTCCTCTTTACCGGCGACGGCGGCTTCATGATGGGCGGCATCAACGAGTTCAACACCGCCGTGCGGCTCGGCCTGAACCTGATCGTCGTCGTCTGCAACGATTCGGCCTACGGGGCGGAACACATCCAGTTCCTCGACCGCAAGATGGATCCCGGCCTCACCGAATTCGACTGGCCCTCTTTTGCGGAAGTTGCCACGGCACTCGGCGGTGAGGGCATCGCCGTCCGCTCTTCTGACGAGCTCGACGTGGCCATCGCGGCGATCGGAAACCGCACAAAGCCTCTCCTGATCGAACTACGGCTCGATCCAAACGACGTACCTCGGATGCGCATCTGACGCGTAACACCACTCTTTCGAAAACCCACTGTGAGACAGATCCCCATGTTTGAAACCCTTACCCGCGAAGCCGACGACCCACTGCTGGCGCTGACACCTCTCTTCAAGGCCGATCCAAACCCCGCGAAGGTCGACCTCGGCGTCGGGGTCTATCGCGACGAGCTTGGCAGAACCCCTGTCTTCCGCGCGGTCAAACGGGCGGAAGCCCGCCTTCTGGAAACACAGGAGACCAAGGCCTATGTCGGGCCGGAAGGCGACCGCGCCTTCATCGACGCTTTCTGGACGTTTGTGGCCGGGGAAGGACGAAATGCCGCCGGTGTGCAGACCGTCGGCGGGACCGGCGCACTGAGGCTGGCCGCGGAACTGCTCCGACGTTCCGGCTCATCGCGGATCTTTCTCGGCACCCCCACTTGGTCGAACCATTCAGCCATCTTCCAGGCGGCCGGGCTCTCGGTGGTGACCTATCCCCTGTTCGACATTGCCAGCCAGAGACTGCTCGCCGGACAGATGATGTCGACGCTGGCCGACAGGGCACAGCCGGGCGATGCCGTTCTCCTCCACGCAAGCTGCCACAATCCGACCGGTGCCGTAATGGACGACGCCACCTGGGCGGCGGTCGCCGAAATGATCCTCAGGAAGGGTCTCGTGCCGCTGATCGACAGTGCCTATCAGGGTTTCGGAACCGGCATCGAAAGTGATGCCGCCCCGTTGCGCCGATTGCTCGACCAGGTCCCGGAGGCAATTGTCGCAGCCTCAGCTTCCAAATCCTTCGGGCTCTACCGCGAACGGACGGGGGCGGTCTATGCGACCTCCCCTTCGCCAGCGACCCGTGACAAGCTGAAGTCCCATCTCGTGACCATCGGACGCGGCGCCTATTCCATGCCGCCGGATCACGGTGCGGCCGTCGTCCGGACCATTCTGACAGACCCCGACTTGGGGGAGGACTGGCGGACCGAACTCGATGAAGCGCGCCAGCGGATCATCGCCATGCGGGCGGTCCTGGCGGAGGGCCTTTCCCCGCTTTCTCCAGCGCTCGCTGCGATCGCCACGCAGCAGGGCATGTTCTCGCTTTTGCCGCTTGACGAGGCACGGATCAGCGAACTGCGCCAGCGAAGCGGAATCTACATGCCGCTCTCCGGCCGTATCAACATCGCCGGGCTGAACAGCAGCCAGGCTCCGGGCGTGATTGCGGCACTCCGCGCCCACGCCGCGCTTGGCTGAAGGAAACGAACGGCTGCCATAGGTCGGAGCTTCGACTGCGACGACCTGAGGTTGGCTCAGTCGGAGGAAAAGCCTTCATCGCGGCTGATCGGTCTTCTCCGCGATATAGGCGACAATTGCCGAGATGGTCGCAAGACGGGGGTAGTCCTCCTCGGGCATCGGCAGGCCGAACCGCTTGCCGAGTGCCGCCATCAGGTTGAGGAAGTCGATCGAATCGAGGTCGCATTGCTCCCGTAGCGACCGATCGGGAACGATCTCGGCCGGATCGATGTCCGGCGCGATCCGGCGCAACTCGGCCCTGACGGCATTTTCGATGTCCTGTGCGGTCATAACGCCTCCGGTCGCTGGAGCAGGTCTGCGATGGTGCCGAGGAAAAGCGCGCCGCGGTGACCGTCACTGACCCGGTGATCGCCGGCGAGCGAGAGGTTCACAACGCGCCGCGGCACGATCAGGCCGTCTTCGATGACGGGTTTCGTCACCGGTGTGCCGAAGCCGACGATCGCCACCTGTGGCGGGTAGATGATGCCGTAGAGCGTTTCCACACCCCGGTCGCCGAGACTCGAAATCGTAATCGTCGGGTCCGCGAGTTCCGAGCCCCGGAAGCGTCCGGCACGCACGCGGGCGACAAGGTCCTTCAGTCTCTCCATGAGTTCCGGGAGCGGCATCCGGTCGACATCGTGGATCGCCGGCGCGACGAGTCCGCCGCCGCGGATATTGATCGCCACGCCGGCATGCACTGCGCTTGCGGCCACGAATGCGCCATTCAGATAGTGGCCGTTGAACTCCGGGTAGCTCTTTGCCGCGACGGCCACGGCCTTGACGAAAAGGGCGCCGGGCAACATCCGGCTCGCCGGGTCACGGCCGGCGTTGTAGGCGGCAAGCCATGTCTCGGCCTTCG
>DATGWU010000724.1:0-10908 GCA_035299345.1 Rhizobium sp. | reverse complement strand
GTGCCGCGAGCACGACGCTCGCCGAGGCGGCGGCTTTGGTGACCGAGGCGCTCATTTCACCGTCACTTCCACCGGGGTAATCATCCAGTTCTTCGGATTGACGAGGCGAAAGGCCCCTGTGATCTCCAAGGTCTTGCCGCTCAGCGAAGCGGTGTCGATGCTGTCGAGCACGGCCTTCTTCATCGCCCGATTGATCGCCGAGCCTGCATCCTGGTATTCGATCTGGTTCTTGAACATGCCAAAGGCGATGTCGCCGGGCGCATCCCGGAGATCCGTTCCGTTGATGGCGGGGCCGGTCTGGAGCCTCACCTTGATTTCCGGCGGCATGCCGTCCACAGCAAGCTCGTAGACTCCCGATTTCGCGCTACCCGCCACCCCGGCGAGCTTGACCATCATGATGGTGCCGGTGGTCGACATCGTGCCGTATTTCTTCGCCGCAGCGGCCTTGTCGGCCAGCACTTCCGCGGCGACCGCGACGCCGTCGACGGCCTTTTCCAGGATGAAGGCCTGAATGCGCGGAAACTCCTTGTCGCCATAGCTGTCCGGCGCAAAGGCCTGCTGGCGCACGTCGTTGTCCGAACCGATATGAACCACGGTCGTATCGAGCGCCATTGCCGCGATCACCGCGACGCCCAGCGCCAGCGCAAGCAGCGAACCGCGGCGGGAGGCTTGCCGTGCCTTGGGTGCGGATTCGGAGCTCATCGCAATTCTTCCGTCAGATTGGGCCGGGGGGAGAGGCTCTCAAGAGAGGCAAACCGGCTGGCGCGGACCGCCTGCAGGACGCGATCCTGCGGCGAGACGGCAAGTTTGTTGTCCATGAGCTCCTCCTTGAGTCGATGAACGCAGGCGACCTTCCTCCCGGTCGCGAGATCATCACATAAGAAAAGTTACATCCACCCTGCGCGAAGCGTCAAGTGTATTACCTTACAAATTTTGAAATTTTTTACAATTCGATGCTGGTGGCTGTTGTTTCCAACGGCGTGCGCCTCCGGTCTTCTCACATACTGCACTCGCGAACTGCCCGGCGACGCACTCTTCGGTGGCGCAAAAAAATCGGACGAGATCGTTTCGAATGATGTCATACACCTATGTAAATGCATAGCTTTTCAGAACGTCTTGAGTGAATTGGCTGTATGAAATGCGGCGAAGGGATGGCTTGGTTCCGGCTCGCTCGCAGCGCCTCCATCTAACCCTTGCTGCTATGCCCCGCTCCTCGCCGGCGCGGTGGAGCTGGAGCCTCGAGAGCTTGACAAAGGTATCGATTACTGAAATTATTTGCAATCAACGCAAGAAAAATCGACACTTGCGTTATCTAAGTGATATAATTTTAAAGAGAGGTGACGCGGCCCTGCTGGGCTATGCCTCTTTTGGGATTGCTCCAGGGAGGATGGGGATGAACACGGGCGCGAGCAAAACCTTGCGGGCGGGGAGCGCGCGTCATGCCCGGTGACGTGCTGATCGGGATCGATTCCGGCACATCAGTCATCAAGGCTGTCGCCTTCGACCTGCGCGGAGCGCAGATCGCCTCCTCCTCCGTTCCTAACAGGTTGCAGTCAAACTCCGACGGTTCGGCCACTCAGGACATGACCAGGACCTGGACGGACTGCGCGGCGGCGCTGCGGGGTCTCGCCGAAAAGGTATCGTCACTCGCCGAGCGCACGGCCGCCATTTCCGTGACGGCGCAGGGTGACGGCACCTGGTTGGTCGGTCGTGACAACCGGCCTGTGACCGACGCCTGGCTCTGGCTCGACGCGCGAGCCGCCCCCACCGTCGAGACGCTTGCGTCCGGTCCGTTGAGCAGAGCCCGCTTCGAGGCGACCGGAACGGGTCTCAACGCCTGTCAGCAAGGCAGCCAGATGGCACATATGGAGCGCGTCGCTCCTGGTCTCCTGGATGCGGCTGAAGTCGCCTTGCATTGCAAGGACTGGCTTTATCTTTGCCTCACCGGCGTGCGGGCGACCGATCCGTCCGAGGCGAGCTTCACTTTTGGCAATTTCCGAACCCGCCGCTACGACGATGTGGTCATCGAGGCGCTGGGCCTGAACAATCGGCGTCGTCTCCTGCCCGAAATCGTCGAGGGCACGCAGCTGACGCATCCGCTCTCCGGGGCGGCCGCCGCCGAGACCGGCCTGAAGGCCGGAACGCCCGTTTGCCTCGCCTATGTGGACATGGTGATGACGGCCCTCGGTGCCGGTGTCTGTGGTGGCTCCAGCGAAGCAGCCTGCTCGATCGTCGGTTCCACGGGCGTGCACATGCGGGCCGTGACCAACGCCGCCGTTCATCTGAATGCCGAGGGGACCGGTTACGTCATGGCGCTGCCGATCCCGGGCATGGTCGTGCAGGCCCAGACCAACATGGCGGCCACGCTGAACCTGGACTGGATTCTCGGAATTGCCGCCGAGTTGCTGGAAAGCGCGGGCCGGCCGGTGACGCATGCGGATCTGCTGGCCAGGATCGACGCATGGCTGGAGGCCGGCAGCCCGGGCCAGATCGTCTATCATCCCTATATCTCGGAGGCCGGCGAGCGAGGCCCCTTCGTCAATTCCCAGGCCCGCGCGGGTTTCGTGGGACTGTCGGCCAACCATCGGTATGCCGATCTGGTGCGCGCGGTGGTCGAAGGACTCGGCATGGCCCTGCGGGACTGCTACCTGGCCATGGGTGGGTTGCCGTCCGAATTGCGACTTTCGGGCGGAGCGGCTCGCTCTCCTGGCCTTCGCGCGATCCTGGCGGCATGCGTGGGCGCCCCGGTCAGGGTTTCGTCGCGGGAAGAGGCGGGAGCTGCCGGTGCCGCGATGATGGCGGCCGTCGCGATCGGGGCCTATCCCGACATGCATGCCTGTATCGCGGACTGGGTGACGCCTCTGCTCGGGGCGCCGAAGAGCCCGGATCCGGCACTCGTCGACGTCTATCGGCGGCTGTTTCCCGCCTTCCAATCATCGCGCGCAGGACTTCCGCCCGCCTGGAGCCTGCTGGCCGCCGCGCGCCAGAATACGACCACCTGAGGTGGCGAAGAGGAGTTTTCCATGACCAACGAAACCGGAATGATTGACGTCTTCGTCATCGGTGGAGGCATCAACGGGGCCGGCATCGCACGCGATGCCGCCGGGCGCGGGTTGAAGGTCGTCCTGTGTGAGAAGGACGACCTTGCCGAGGGCACGTCTTCCCGCTCGGGCAAGCTCGTGCATGGTGGCCTGCGCTACCTCGAGTTCTATGAATTCCGCCTTGTGCGGGAGGCGTTGATCGAGCGCGAAGTGCTGCTTAATGCGGCCCCGCACATCATCTGGCCCATGCGGTTCGTGCTGCCGCACAGCCCCGAGGACCGTCCCGCCTGGCTGGTTCGGCTCGGCCTTTTCCTCTACGATCACCTCGGGGGGCGTCGAAAGTTGCCGGGGACCCGCACGCTCGACCTGCATCGCGATCCCGAGGGCACGCCGATCCTCGAGCGCTACAAGCGCGGATTCGAATATTCGGATTGCTGGGTCGATGATGCCCGTCTCGTCGTGCTGAACGCGCTCGGCGCGGCCGACAAGGGTGCCGAGGTCCTGACGCGCACTGCCGCCGTGTCCGCGCGCCGCGAGAAGGGCGCCTGGACCGTGACGACGCGCAACAGCATCTCCGGCGAGACGCGGCAATTCCGCGCCCGCTGCATGATCAACTGCGCAGGTCCCTGGGTGTCCGACATCATCGGCCGGGTCGCCGGCTCGAAGTCGACGCGTAATGTCCGGCTCGTCAAGGGTAGCCACATCATCGTGCCGAAATGGTGGAGCGGAAGCCATGCCTATCTGGTCCAGAACCACGACAAGCGGGTGATCTTCATCAACCCTTACGAAGGCGACAAGGCTCTGATCGGAACCACCGACATCGCCTATGAAGGGCGTGCCGAAGATGTTCAGGCCGACGAGAGCGAGATCGAATACCTGATCAAGGCGGTCAACAGGTACTTCAAGGAGAAGCTGCGCCGGAGCGACGTCATCCATTCCTTCTCCGGGGTTCGCCCGCTGTTCGACGACGGCAAGGGTAACCCCTCGGCCGTCACCCGCGACTACGTGTTCGATCTCGACGAGACGGGCGGCGTGCCGCTGCTCAACGTGTTCGGCGGCAAGATCACGACCTTCCGCGAACTGGCCGAGCGCGGCCTGGCGCGGCTCAGGCATGTCTTCCCGGCCATGGGAGGAGACTGGACGGCCGACCAGCCGCTGCCGGGCGGCGACATGCCGCAAGCCGACTTCGAGACCTTCCTGAACGAGTTGCGATCGGCCTATCCGTGGATGCCGCGGCCGCTCGCGCTTCATTTCGCACGGCTCTACGGAACGCGTGCGAGAGATGTGGTCGGCAGCGCAACCAGTCTCGCCGGACTGGGGCGCCACTTCGGCGACCGTCTCTATGAAGCCGAGGTGCGATATCTCGTGGCAAATGAGTGGGCCATGACCGCCGAAGACATCCTCTATCGCCGCACCAAGCACTGTCTGCATCTGACCGAGGCCGAGAAAACCGCCTTTGTCGCCTGGTTCGACGTCGAGCAACTGCATAGCGTCGCCTGAAGCGGATACTCCCGATGAAACTCACACTGTCCCTCAACACGAACCCGCTCGTGAACCGGTTTGCCGATCCTGACGATCTGATCGAAACGGTTGCGCGGGATCTCAGGATTCGCGACCTGCAGCTGACGCACGAATTCATCAATCCGGGCTGGCCTGCCGCCGTTACCCGCCGGTTGACACGGCAGATGGCGGCCGCGCTGGCTCGCACGGGCGTGCGGGTGACCAGCGGCATGACCGGCCCTTACGGCCGCCTCAACCACTTCGGCCATCCCGACAAGGAGGTGCGCCGCTACTATGTCGACTGGTTCAAGACCTTCGCCGACATCACGGCCGATCTGGGCGGCAAGTCGGTCGGCACTCAGTTTGCGATCTTCACCTACAAGGATTTCGACGATCCGGTCCGACGGCAGGAGCTGATCCAGATCGCGATCGATTGCTGGTCGGAAGTTGCGGAGCACGGCAAGTCGGCCGGGCTGGACTACGTCTTCTGGGAGCCGATGAGCGTCGGTCGCGAGTTCGGCGAAACCATCACCGAGTGCCTGCGGCTGCAAGGTCGTCTGTCGGCAGCCGGAATGGCCATACCCATGTGGATGATGGCCGATATCGATCACGGCGACATCACCTCGCCCGATCCGCAGGACTATGATCCCTATGCATGGGCTCGGGCGGTCCCGAAGCTGTCGCCGATCATCCACATCAAGCAGAGCCTCATGGACAAGGGAGGGCATCGCCCGTTCACCGCCGAGTTCAACGCCAAGGGACGCATCCAGCCGGAACCACTGCTGACGGCGCTCGAACAGGGCGGTGCGGTCGACAACGAAATCTGCCTCGAACTGTCGTTCAAGGAACGCGAACCGAACGACCGGCAGGTGATTTCGCAGATCGCGGAAAGCATCGCGTTCTGGGCGCCGCATATCGATAGCGGTGTCGAGGATCTTCACCTCTGACGCGTATGTGCCATGGCCCCGAACCGCTCCCGTCGTCCAGTCTGCCAACGGGCGTCGAGATTTGCCGCGGCCGGGAAGGCGCGAAGAATGCACGGGGTCGCATCGGCGCATCCGGCCGGCATTGCGACGGCATCTTCGCTCTCCGCGAAGGCGATCCCCGCAAATCTGTCGCGCGAAGCGCTTTTGCGTATTAAGGAAACAGCCTGATGAAACGGAAGCAAACGGCGGCAGACATGGATATCGATCCGGAAAAGAGCTTGGCGATCAGGGCGGCATGGCTCCACTACGCCGGTGGCCTGACGCAGACGGCGGTGGCCAAGCGTCTTGGGCTTCCTTCCGTCAAGGCGCACCGGCTTATCGCGCGTGCGGTGGCCGACGGCGTGGTGAAGGTCTCGATCGACGGCCCGATCGTCGAATGCGTCGAGCTCGAAAATCGCCTTTGCGAGCGCTTCGGCCTCGACTATTGCGAGGTCGCGCCCGACCTCGGCGAGGAGGGCCTGCCCCTGCGGGCGTTGGGCCTGGCTGGTGCGGGCTTCCTAAAGCGGGAAATCGAGCGGGGCGACTACAAGGTGATCGGGCTCGGCCACGGACGAACCCTGGCGGCTGCCGTCCAGCACATGGCGCGCGTTGATGCGTCCAACATCCGCTTCGTATCGCTGCTCGGCGGGCTGACGCGCAACTACGCCGCCAACCCGCATGACGTGATGCACAAACTTGCGGAAAAGACGGGCGCGCAAGCCTACGTCCTGCCTGTCCCGTTCTTTGCCAATTCGGCCAGCGACAAGGAAGTGCTTCTGGCGCAACCCGGTGTGCGGGAGATCTTCGACATGTCGAACGGGGCCGAGTTGAAATTCGTGGGAATCGGCACGGCGGATGCCGGTGCCCAGCTGGTCGCCTCCGGCATGATCGAACCCCGGGAAATCGCCGAGATCAATGCCGCCGGCGGCGTCGGTGAAATGCTGGGACACTTCTTCGATCAGAATGGACACCTCCTCGAGACGACGCTCACCGCGCGCACCCTAGCGGTCGACGTGGACCGCCCGGACGACAGCCGCATCGTTGCGATCTCCGGCGGGCTCTCCAAAGCCGCGGCGATACGGGCCGTGCTGAAAAGTGGCCGTCTGAAGGGCTTGATCACCGACGAGCCGACGGCGCGCGTTCTGGTGCACTGAGACGTTGCCACTGCAAGCGGCCGTGACCCGTCTCGCGGCGGGCGCGCCTGCCACGAGACGGCGTGTCAGTGGGCGTCAGGCCCGCCGTAGCAGCGCGCGGGCCCGATTGATGATGCTGTCCTTGTTGATGCCGAATTCCGCATAGAGCCGTTCGGCCGGTGCTGAAGCGCCGAAGCCGGGCATACCGATCACGTCTTCCTCGCTGGTTACGTAACGTGTCCAGCCGAACTTTCCGGCGGCCTCCACCGCGATCCGGGGTGCATCACCCAGAACCCTGCTCCGGTAGGAAGGCTCCTGGGCCTCGAACAGTTCCCAGGACGGCATCGACACCACGGCGACTGCGACGCCTTCGTCGGACAGGGCCTGGGCGGCCTCGACCGCGAGGGCCACTTCCGTACCCGTCGCCAGCAGGGTCAGGTCGCGCCCCTCGCCGAACTGGCGGATGACATAAGCACCTCTCGCCGTGAGGTTCTCGGCGCCGGTGTCGAGACGAAGCTGCGGCACTTCCTGGCGCGACAAGGCGAGCAGCGACGGAACCGTCCGGGAGCGGATTGCGATATCCCAGGCCTCGAACGTTTCCACGGCGTCGGCCGGCCGGAACACGAGGAGGTTGGGGATCGCGCGCAACGATGCCAGATGTTCGACGGGCTGGTGGGTCGGTCCGTCCTCCCCAAGGCCGATCGAGTCGTGGGTCATCACGTAGATCGTGCCGACGCCCATCAGCGCCGACAGACGGATTGCGTTGCGGGCATAGTCCGAGAACACCAGGAAGGTACCGCCATAGGCCTGTAGCCCACCATGAAGGTTGATCCCGTTCATGGCGGCGGCCATGGCGAATTCGCGCACCCCGTAGCCGATGTAGCGGCCGGCCACGTCGCGCGTGAACTGCTGGTCCACAGCCTTCACCCGGGTGAGGTTGGAACCCGTGAGATCGGCCGATCCGCCAATCAGTTCCGGGAGGGCAGGCGCCAGCATTTCGAGCGCCATCTGGCTGGCGCGCCTTGTGGCGACTCGCTTCGGCTCGGCAAACAGTGCGGCCCTTGCGGCCCTGACTGCCTCCTCGTAGCCGGCGGGCAGTTGTCGCGCGAGGCGGCGGGTGAAGTCTTCGCGCCGGTCGGACGGAACGGCAGCAAGCCTCTTCTCCCAGGCATCGCGTTCCGGCGTGCCGCGGGAACCTGCGGCGCGCCAGACGGAAAGGAGCGGCGAGGGGATGTCGAAGGGCGGGCTCGTCCAGCCGAGAGCTTCCTTCGCCGCAGCCGCTTCCGGCCCTCCGAGCGGCGACCCGTGAACCGAATAGGTGCCCGCCTTGTTGGGGGAGCCGAAGCCGATGACGGTCTTCAGTGCGATCAGCGACGGTTTGCCTGTCTCGGCCCTGGCCTCGGCAATCGCCATGTCGATTTCCTTGCCGTCGTGGCCGTCGCAGGACACGACATGCCAGCCGCAGGCCCGAAAGCGGGTCGGAACATCCTCGGAGAAAGAGACCGAGGTCGGACCGTCGATGGTGATCGAATTGTCGTCGTAAAGCACGATGAGCTTGCCCAGTCCGAGATGGCCCGCCAGTGATATCGCCTCCTGGCCGATACCTTCCTCGAGGCAGCCATCGCCGACGAAGACATAGGTCCGGTGGTCGACGAGTTCCGGGCCGAATTCGGCGGAGAGCCGTCGCTCGGCGAGGGCCATGCCCACAGCGGTTGCGAGGCCCTGACCCAGCGGCCCGGTCGTCGTTTCGACGCCCTTGGCGTGGCCATATTCCGGATGCCCTGCCGTGATCGCACCCCATTGGCGGAAATTCCGCAGCTGCTCGATGGTCATGTCTTCGTAGCCGGTCAGATGGAGCAGCGCATAGAGCAGCATCGACGCGTGACCGTTGGAGAGCACGAACCGGTCGCGATCCGGCCAGTCGGGACTAGATGCGTCGAACTTCAGGTGATGGCGAAACAGGACCGTCGCCGCGTCCGCCATGCCCATCGGGGCGCCGGGATGGCCGGATTTCGCGGCCTCGACCGAGTCGACGGCGAGTGCGCGGATGCAGTTGGCCAGTGCGAAGTTCTCAGGATCGAGTGCGGCCTTGCCAGCCACGAGGTTTTGCATCGTCATTTTGTCTCCTCCGTTTTTCGCTCCCTATCATTACCCGTCAATCGTAACAATAGAAAATCACAAAATCACAAATGACATGTTGCAAATAGGGGGAATAATGTTAACTTGAGTGCCGTTGCGGCCGGCGGCCGTCTTTGGGTGGAGGTTTCAGGATGCGTCGCGAAGAGCGCCAGCAGCTCATTATGGATCTGCTCGTCGAGCAGCATGCCGTCGAACTGGACGGGCTTGCCGAGCGCTTCGCCGTCTCGAAGATGACCATTCACCGTGATCTCGACGATCTCGAGCAGGCAGGGCTTCTGCGCAAGGTGCGCGGTGGCGCAACGATCGACGCCGGCACCCGGTTCGAGAGTGATTTTCGCTTCCGCGAGCGGCAAGGCGAGGAGGCCAAGAAGCGGATGGCGCGCGCGGCCCTGCAACTGGTCGAGCCGGGGATGACGGTGATCGTCAACGACGGATCGATGGCCGCAGTGCTCGGTGCCCTCCTGGTCGAACGCCGTCCCCTGACCGTCATCACCAACAATGCGGCGGTGATGGATGCGCTCAAGGACGAAGCTGGCATTGCGCTGATCGCTCTCGGAGGGCTCTATTCGGCGAAATTCAACGGCTATTTCGGCGTGGTGACGGAAGAAGCTCTCGCGAGGCTGAGAGCCGATCTCGCCTTCGTTTCGGCGCCAGCACTGTCTGGAACCAAGGCTTTTCACATGGACGATGCGGTGGTGCGGTCGAAGCGGGCGATGATCGCCTCCGCCGCCCGCGCGTGCCTGCTCGTCAGCCATACGCGCTTCGGCCACTCGGCACTGCACGTCCTGGCCGACCTGCGCGAATTCGAATGCGTGATCACGGACGACGTCCCGGCGGAAGAAGCCGTCGAGACGTTGGCCAAAGAGGGCGTTCGCCTGACAATTGCAAGCCAACAGGATTGACCATGTCTACCGAGCCGAAAGTCTGGATCGGCACCAGCTGGAAGATGAACAAGACGCTCGCGGAGGCCATGGTCTTCGCCGGGGCGCTCATCGGCTCCGACGCGGCGCGTGATCCGCGCGTACAGCGGTTCGTGATACCGCCCTTCACCTCCGTGCGGCAGGTCAAGGAGGTTTTGGCGGCAACCTCGGTCAAAGTCGGTGCGCAGAACATGCACTGGGCAGACGACGGAGCCTGGACGGGAGAGATTTCGCCGTTGATGCTGAAGGACTGCAACCTCGACATCATCGAGCTCGGCCATTCGGAAAGGCGCGAGTTTTTCGGCGAGACGGACGAGACGGTCGGCCTGAAAACCGAGGCCGCGGTGCGGCACGGATTGCTGCCTCTGATCTGCATCGGAGAAACCCTGGAGCAGCGTCAGGCGGGCCGGGCGGCTGAAATCCTGGAGACGCAGGTCCGCGCCGCCTTGGCGAGGCTCGGGGCGGAACAGCGGCGCCAGGCGCGGATTCTCTTCGCCTACGAACCGGTCTGGGCCATCGGGGTCAACGGCATCCCCGCGACATCCGACTATGCGGACGCGCGTCAGGCCGACATCATCGCGGTTGCCGAAGATGTCCTGGGCCGCAGGGTTCCGTGCCTCTACGGCGGGTCCGTCAATCCCGGCAATTGCGAGGAACTCATTGCCTGTCCGCATGTCGACGGCCTCTTCATCGGCCGGTCGGCATGGAACGTCGACGGGTATCTCAACATTCTCGAAAAATGCTCGCATAGACTGTGAAGGAGTGGAATTATGAAGCTGGCAATCGCTGGAGACAGTGCAGGTGAAGGTCTCGCAAAGGTTCTCGCCGAGCACCTGAAGCACCGCTTCGAGGTGTCGGAGGTTTCCCGCACGCCCGAGGGACCGGACGCCTTCTACGCCACGTTGGCCGATCGGGTCGCGGCGGGCGTCGCCGCCGGGACATACGACCGGGCGATCCTCGTCTGTGGAACCGGCATCGGCGTGTGCATCACGGCCAACAAGGTACCGGGCATTCGCGCCGCTTTGGTGCACGATACCTATTCGGCGGAGCGGGCAGCGTTGTCGAACGATGCGCAGGTCATCACCATGGGTGCCCGGGTCATCGGACCGGAGCTGGCGAAATCCATCGCCGACGCCTGGCTCAAGGAGACGGAGAACTTTGATCCGGAGGGTCGTTCTGCCGGCAACGTCGATGCGATCAAGGCCGTCGA
>DATGWU010000723.1:0-3713 GCA_035299345.1 Rhizobium sp. | reverse complement strand
GGGATGAGACTGGTCAGGCGGATGGTGAAGGGCTTCTTTCTGTTGCTCGCGACGGCGGTCGTCGCTGCTGTCGTCTGGCTCGCCGTCGCGCCGCCGGCACTGTTGCGGGTCGGCACCGGCTATGCCGCAAAAATCGTCTGCTCCAACGTCTTCATCGCCGGCCGTGATCCCGACGAGGTGTTGAGGGTCGACGTCCAGGCACCGGGCAATCCGCTGCTGAAGCTCATCGGCCTCGACACCAACCGGGAGAAGAAGCGGGTGACGGCCCGCCTTCTCGGCTTCATCGCGCCGAACAGCGCCGTCTACCGGGAGGGCCTCGGCTGCGCGAGCGTCCCGGATGGCGGTGGCGCGATGGCAGGGCCTATTCCTGCGCCGGTGCTCCAACAGGTTGCCGCCGCCCCCACCAATGTGCCGTGGCCGGACGGCGAGGCGGCGACGCCGATCGATCCGAAGCTCGGGATGGTGCTCGCCGATGCCGACCTTGCCGGCCCCGGCATGCGGGCGGTGGTTGTCATCAAGGACGGCCGGCTTGTCGGTGAGGCTTATGGCAACGGGTTCTCTGCCACGACGCCGCTGCTCGGCTGGTCGATGACCAAGACCGTCAATGCGGCGCTCATCGGCCGGCTGATGAGCGAAGGGCGCATCGCGCTCTATGACCGTGACCTGCTGCCCGAATGGAGGAGCGACGGTCGTGCCGCGATCCGCATGCGCGACCTCTTCGCGATGGAGAGCGGCCTTGCGTTCAACGAGGAATACGGTGATGTGACCGACGTCACGCGCATGCTCTACCTGGAGCCGGACATGGCGGCGTTTGCCGCTACGCGGCCGCTTGCGGCGGAGCCGGGAACGGCCTTCAGCTATTCCTCCGGGGGAGCCGTGCTGCTCTCGAAGATATGGATGAACCGGATCGGCGACCGCGAGGCGGCACTCGGCTATCCGCGGAAAGCCCTCTTCCAGCCGCTCGGCATGGCGAGCGCCGTCATCGAGGCGGACGAGGCGGGAACGCTGGTCGGTAGTTCCTATATGTATGCAACGGGCCGCGACTGGGCGCGCTTCGGTCAGTTCCTGCTGCAGGACGGTGTCTGGAAGGGCGAGCGCCTGCTGCCGGAGGGCTTCGTCGCGGCGATGCAACGGCCGACACGCGCCTCGGGCGGCACCTATACGGAAATCCAGGCCTGGGCGGTGGGGCCGGGCGACGAGCCCGACAGCCGTTTCGGCCTTCCCGACGACACGTTCTGGGCCGCCGGCCATGACGGCCAGACGATCGCGATCGTTCCCTCGAAGAAGCTGGTGGTGGTGCGCCTCGGGCTCACACCCTCAAAGCTCGGCTATCGCCCGCAACTGCTCGTGAAAGCGATCGCGGACGCGCTCGACTGATCCTATTCGAGGACGTCGAGCATGCCCTTGCGCTTGGCGTCGTAGTAATAGCCGCGCGCGTAGAGCCTTACGGCGCCGTCATTGCTGTTGTCGGCCACCAGCCAGGCGCCGCGCAGATACTTGGCTGCGTACTTGATGTTGGTCTCGGCGTCGAAGAGGCCGGAGGCCGGGCCTTCGTAGCCCATCGACTTCGCCGTGTTGTACTTAATCTGCATGAGCCCGTAATGGCCGTTGTTGTAGGCCTGCGGGTTGTAGGTGCTCTCACGGCGGACGACGCGGTGGAGGAGCGCCTCGGGGATCTTGTAGACGGCGGCGTATTTGCTGATGAGGGCGTTGATGACGGTCGGGCCCTTGGCGGCCTGCGGCACCTTCTCCTTCTCGACCGCCGGCGGCGCACCGGGCGGGGAGATATCGAACTGCGTGTCGAGGGCTGCGAGCGAGGAGGACGCGGACGGGGCCGCATAGGCGAGCACGCCGGCCGGCTTCTGCGCCGGAACCACGGTCTGGATCGCCGTCACTTCCGCCGGCAACACGGTTTCGGCACTTGCCAGTTCCGGAACCGCGTCGGGCTTGGCCGGCATGGCGGCGGTCTGCATGGCGATCTGTTCCTGTCCGGTGGCCATCGCCAGTGCCGCGGGTGTCGCCGCCGGATTGGCGAGCGCGATCGCCTTGAAGGTCGGGACCGGCGCCGGCGTCGAGGTTCCGGGGATGATCGGGCCGGGTTCAGCGCCGGCGGTCGAGAGCAGGGTGGTGTTCGATTCGGCGGTCGCCGGCGTCGCCGCGGTCTGCACGGCCGGCGTGCCGGCTGCAGGATTGGCCTTCAGTTCCTGCTTGGCCGCCTGGTCCATGCTGCTCGTACAGCCGGCGATTCCGGCGAGAAGCAGGGTGGCGATGCCGAGCGGGGTTTTGCGGTCCAATCGAGAAATCATCCGGCCATCCGTATCGAAACGACGACTGCCGCGAAGCAGCTTACGAAAAGTTAACATGGGTTTTCATAGCCGCTGGGCGGAATTGCGGCAAGCCCGCCGTAATTCGGCGGTTTCAGGCGGCGATCTTGCGATAACCCGCGGTCACGGCGCCGGCGGCGATCAGCAGCGTGCCGCCGGTGCGGTTCACGGCCTTGCGGACGGAGCGCTTGCGGATGAAGCGGCGGGCCGAATCGGCGACGAACACGTAAACCAGCGCATTGACGATCGCGAGCGTGACGAAGGTCGCCTCGAGCGCGACAACCTGTTGCAGGAAGGGCGCTGACGGCACCATGAACTGCGGCACGAAGGCGACAAAGAAGACGATGCTCTTCGGGTTGAGCGCGGTGACGGCGAAGGCATGGCCGAGGATGCGCAGCGGCTTTTCTTCCGGCAGGTTGTCGTTGTCGGCGATCGGCCCGTCACCGACGGGCGCCCGCCAGAGGCGGATGCCGAGATAGACGAGGTAGGCGCCGCCGATCCACTTCATGATCGTGAAGGCGGTCGCCGAGGTGGCGAGCAAGGCACCGAGGCCGGCGACGGAGGCCGTCATCGCGACGAGGTCGCCGAGAGCGACCCCGGTGACGGTGGCCAGCGCCGTCTTGCGCCCGTGGCCGAGCGCATAGGAAATGACCAGCAGGATGGTCGGTCCGGGGATCGCCAGAAGCACCGCCGAGGCGGCGGCGAAGGCCAGCCAGTGTTCCAGTGACATTTGCCTTACTCCTCTCTCGAAGGAAGCAAGCCACCTTTCTCAGGGGCCGTCAATCGGCCGGGGTGAATTTCTGGCCGATGTAATCCATCACTTCCGCAAACCACGGCGTATTCACGTCGAAGGCCTTGCCGCCCTTGATGCGCGGGAACTCGATGGTGCGCAGCTTGCCGCCCTGCTCCTCGTCGTGGCCGGTGACCCCGGACACCTTGTTCAGAGCACTTTCGACGGCGAGGTCGACCATGCTCTGGATCAGCCGCAGGTCCTCGTAGTTGGCCGGTGCCGAGCGGGCGTAATAGCCGGACTTCTGCACCATCGAGCGCTCGGCGTCGAGGAGCTTGGCGAAATGCTTCTGGAACCAGTTGCCGACGTTGATCGTGTCGATCTTCACATGGCCGAAGGCATCGCGCTTGACCTCCTCGCCGGCGGCCTCGCGGTCGGCGACGATCTCGTGGAGGCATGCGCCTTCCGAGACGAAGAGGGTAACGAAGCCGGTGCGGTCCATGATCTCCTTGAGGCGGGCGGCCTCGGCTTCGAGGTCGAAATGGGTTTCCGGCAGGTAGAGGCCGTCGATGTTCTTGAGCTGAGTGTTCATCATCAGCCCTTCGACATACTCGTTGTTGCGCGTCCGCTGGATGTAGGCATGCGCGGTCGCGGCGGTC
>DATGWU010000722.1:0-1873 GCA_035299345.1 Rhizobium sp. | reverse complement strand
GGGCGACACCGCACAGGATCGTGCGTCCGCCGCGGCTGACGGATGTGATCCTCCAGCCTTGTGCCCGCAGTGCTTCGGCGCGGGCGGGATCCACCGGCGTCTGGCCTGCCTTGCAGACCGGTGGCGGCACGACCGGTTCGCGGATCGTCACCGTCGCGCAGGCATTGTCGTTTGCCGCATTGGCGTCCCCCTCGCCCCAGGAGGCGAAGAGCCGTCGGACGAGTGCCGTGTCGATCACGCCGGTTGCAGGCAACCCGGCGCTTCGCTGGAAATCGGCGATCGCCTTCCGCGTCCTGCTGCCGGCCTGCCCGTCGGCCTCGCCTGCGGCGAAGCCGAGGTTGTTCAGCGCCTGCTGGACCGCCGTGACGAGCGTCGTCTCGTTCCAGTCGAGACGGGCGCAGTTACGTGCCGATCCCGAACCGGTGCGGACTGGCTCGAGCGCCAGGGCGAGCGTGCGCGACTCTCCCGGCCTGAGCGTCGTGCGGGGATAACTGCAGAGGAACGTTCCGCGGCTTTCCCGGCACGTCCAGGGTGAAGGCTCGAAGCCGGCGAGCCTTGCGCTTCCGGGCGTAAAGACGTCGCTGACCCTGAGCGGCCCGACATAGGTCGTGCGGCTGGCATTGGTGACGGTGATCAGGAAGTCGCATGGCGAGCCGGCGACACAGGTGTCGCGACTAGCCGACTTGGTGACCGCGAGATCCGCAGCCACGACATTTGCCGGCGGTGGAGACGTCTGCGTCGCCGGAGGCGGGGTCGCCGGCTGCTGCGGCTGCAGGATGGTGATCACGCTGGTGTGACGGTCATTCTCCGGCTTGCGGTCCTTCACCTGCGTGTCGGGCCACAGCATCTCCTTGCGATGCACGATGCGGCGATGGGGGAAATCGGCCGGAATGTCGAGCGTCATGTGGATGTCGGCTGCGGCACCCGGCTTCAGGACCATCGCCCCGCTGTCGCATTCATAACGTCCGGTTCCTGTCACCCGGCAGGTGAGACCGGAGGTCCGGCTCTCGATGCTGCTGATCGTGACGCCGGGATCGAGCGTGCCGCGCAAGCCGGCGGCGCCCTTGAACAGCTTTCCGCCGCGGTTCTCGATCCTGACGTCGATCGGGCAGGAGGTTCCGAGCTTGCAGGTCGTCGCGCCCCAGGGCGCGAGATCGGCGGCAAGCACCGGCACGGTGACGCAGACCGGTCCATCATTGGCGGCATTGTCGTCGCCGGTATAGGTCGATCCGATGTACCAGTCCGGTGGTGGCGCGTCCCAGTTCATCGCGGCACAGTTCTCGACGACGTCGCCGGCGACGGGATCGGGCAGGCGAAGATGCACGGCCGTTTCCAGCGTCGTTCCGGGCAAGACGACGGCGCCGGCGGTCACGCAGATCACGCTGCCCGGGACCGCGCTGTTACAGGTGAAGACACCGCCGGAGACGCCCTCGAGTGTCGAGCCGGCGGGCATTTCGTCAGTGAAAGTCATCAGCCCGGCAAAGGGCGCCGGCCCGTGGTTGGTGACGCCGATCGTGAAATCACAGGCGCCGCCCTCATAGCATTCGGCGGGACCGGTCTTGGCGATTTCCAGATCGAAACCTTCGTCGACGAGGGTCGGGACGCATGTCCCGTCGCTCTTTTCCGGGGCGCCGTCTGCCGGATTGTCGTTTGGCGGCATGCCCGGTGCGGCCCAGTCGAAGGTGATGCAGTTGAACATCGGGTCAGCCGGCGCCGGATCTGGGATCGCGACGGTGAGCGTCAGGTCGCGACTGTCGCCCGGATGGAGCGTGTGCGGACCGCCGTTGAGCGTACAACTGATCGGCAGGCCCGCGATGCAAGCCCACTCGGGATTGGCGGAAGCCAGTGCAACGCCCGGCTCCGGCGTATCCTC
>DATGWU010000721.1:0-1908 GCA_035299345.1 Rhizobium sp. | reverse complement strand
CCTGGGCGTAATGCAGCACGGCCGCGGCGGGATCTAGCGGGAACGGCGCCCGCGCGGTCACTTCGGCCGAGTGCCAACCCTTGTCGGCACTCCAGCGGATGACCGCCATATGGTCGGAAAAGAGCGTGCCGAAGCCGAGGTTCTCGAAAGCCTTGAGGCGGTCCGCCTCCGGCATCTGGCTGGCGTTCGGACGGATGGCGAAAGTAAGAGCGTCTTGTTGCATGATCTCGGCCACTCGGTTCTCGTTCGGTCAGGTCTACTGACCTTTCATCTATCGCTTATCGCCGCAACGTCTCCTCTGCAAGTGCCTCTTGCATCAGGGTCAGGCAACAGCGAGCAGGAATTCTTCAACGATCCGTTCCAGCTCACCGAAATACGCCTTGTCGAGAGTACAGCCAGCGACGGCAACGCCGCTGTCGGGACTGTAGCAGGCTAGAGTTCCCCAGAAACCGGCGTGGGTAAAGACCTCGACCTCGCCGACAAAGCGCGAGAACAGTCCGAGGCGATACTCCTCCGCTCTCTTGTGCGACCCGGCGGACAGCATTTCCGCAAGCGTTTCCGGCCGCTGAAAGATTCGCGCCTCGAAAAGATGTGCCATGAAGCTCGCGAGATCGCGGACGTTCATGACGAGACCGCCTCCGCCAAAAAGATCGGCCGACGCATCGAGGGCGGTGAACTCCTCTTTCCCGATGAACTGGCACGTACGCGGCTCCACGCCAGCCGGCGCCGGCTCCTCCTTCTCCCACCATGCCGATGTCATCCCCAGTTCATCGAAGCGCATTTCCTGCCGCACCAGGACGGCAAGCGGGCGGGCGGACACGCGCTCGAGGATGTCACCGAGCAGTATATATCCGGAGTCGGAGTAGCGGAACTCGAAGCCCGGCGACGCTGTCGGGCCGGACGAAACACATGAGAGCCGCACCTGCTCCTCTCGCGTCCAGACATGGCCCTGTGCCTGATGGATCACGTCGGTGAAGCGCTCCGTGCCGGTATGATCGAAAATCCCAGCGCTGTGGTTGAGGAGGTGACGAACAGTGATCTCGCCGGTGCCATAGCCGGCAGTCTGCAAGAGTTCCGTCAGCGCCGGCGTCTGGAGAGCGGCGACCGGCGCATCGAGATCCAGTTCGCCCCGCTCCCATAGCCGCAAGGCAGTCGCGGCGACGAAGGTCTTGGTGTTGCTGGCGATGCGGAACGGAGTTTCCGTTGTGAAGAGCCTCTGCTCCACCGGGTCCGCAAGTCCTGCGGCCACACCGAAAGGCTTCGCGAGCCCCCTGCCCGTCGCAAAGATCGCCGCGGGCGCGGGGATGCGGGAAAGAACCGGTTGCCAGAGATTTGCGCCGTCAGCATCCATGTGCGACCATTGCCCTAATTGTCTGGGGACGTTGATGAAGGTCTTGATAGCGACAATCTCCATCCTGGCGATGGGAATGACAAGTGTCGCGTGGGCACACGGCGGCGGCTGCCGCAAGAGTTCGCCACCCGGCCAGTGCTGCCATATGGACAACAAGGCCGGACGGGTTCACTGCCACTAGAGTGCATGGGAAGGAAACTCCTCCCCGTTCCGATCACATGTTCGGATAGACCGGCCCTTCGCCGCCCTGCGGGGGCACCCAGTTGATGTTCTGGTTCGGGTCCTTGATGTCGCAGGTCTTGCAGTGGACGCAGTTCTGCGCGTTGATCACGTAGACCTGCTCGCCGTCCTTCTCGACCCATTCATAGACGCCCGCCGGACAGTAGCGCGTCGAGGGACCGGCATAGACGCCGAGTTCCGACGACTTCTGCAGGGCGATGTCCTTCACCTGCAGGTGCACCGGCTGGTCTTCCTCGTGATTGGTGTTCGACAGGAACACCGACGAGAGCTTGTCGAACGTGATCGCGCCGTCGTATTTCGGATAGTCGATCGCCGGC
>DATGWU010000720.1:0-3262 GCA_035299345.1 Rhizobium sp. | reverse complement strand
CCACCCCGACGAGTCGAAACTGATGAACAAGCTCGCGCTCGCGACCGGCGGCAAGGAGGAGACGGCGAAGCCGAAAGCGGAGAAACCGGCCGGCCAGTCGCACATCCGTCAAGCCCGCAACAGCGCCCAGCCGAAGAAGCTGCCCGAAACGGGACCGATGGCGGAGATGCTGAAACGGATGTTCTCGAAGAAGGAAGACTGATCCGATGGTGAACCCGGTCGAGGTTCGGGCGCTCGGAAAGCCGGATCTTCAAGGTCTGCTGGCACTTTATGGCCAGTTGATCGAGAACGACCTGCCGTTGACGCCCGATCTCGCGGCAGTACGTTTCGACGAAATCCTCGCTCGCGACGGTCTCACCGTATTCGGCGCCTTCGTCGACAGCACGCTTGCCAGCACCTGCACGCTGATCGTGGTGCCCAATCTCACACGCGGCGGCATGCCCTACGCCTTCATCGAAAACGTCGTCACCGACGCCGGACATCGCCGCAGCGGCCTGGGACGGCGAACGATACAAGCCGCAGTCGAAACCGCCTTTCAGGCGGGTTGCTACACCGTACGGCTGATGACCGGTGCCAAGCGACCGGGCACGCTCGACTTCTACAGAAGCTGCGGCTTCGATACGACCAAGCACGGGCTGGAAATCCGCCGAATTCCGCCGCGCTGAGCCGCTCCCTACTCCTCCGGCTCCGTCGTGAACATCAGCGGAAAGCCCGCCTGCTTGCCCAGCTCCGTGCCTTCCTTTGCCTTGGTCTCGGCGATGTCGCGCGTATAGACGCAGACGACGCAGCTTCCCTTCTGGTGCGCCGTGATCATCACCCGATAGCACATGTCCTCGTTCATGCGGAAAACCGCCTTGAGCACGACGACGACGAATTCACGGGGCGTGTAATCGTCGTTGACGAGGATGACCTTGTAGAGTTTCGGCCGTTCGACCCTGGGCTTGGTGCCCGGTTTCACCTTGACCGCAATATCATTGTCACTCATCGGAACACTCCCGCGGATGACAGATGGATGGGCAAAGCGCCTAGGGGCACGATATTGCCTCGCCGGCGGGCGCCGTTCAAGCTCTTCGGGGCCATCCCTGCCGCGCGCAGCGATGCAAAGTCGCCGAACGGTGCTCCGATCGCCTCTGTGGCGACGACAGCCCTTGACCTTGCCCCGCCCATTTCGCAAAAGGCAGCAACGGAATTCTCAAGCTGAGCAGGTATTCAAGCCATGGGCTTCAAATGCGGTATCGTCGGACTGCCGAATGTCGGCAAGTCCACCCTCTTCAACGCGCTGACCAAGACGGCGGCGGCGCAAGCCGCCAACTATCCCTTCTGCACGATCGAGCCGAACACCGGTGAGGTCGCCGTTCCCGATCCGCGCATGCCGAAGCTCGCGGCGGTCGCCGGCTCGAAGGAAATCATCCCCACCCGCATCTCCTTCGTCGACATCGCCGGCCTGGTGCGCGGTGCCTCCAAGGGTGAAGGCCTCGGCAACAAGTTCCTCGCCAATATCCGCGAGGTCGACGCCATAGTGCATGTCCTGCGCTGCTTTGAGGACCCGGACATCACCCACGTCGAAGGCCGCATCGATCCGGTCGGCGACGCCGACACGATCGAGACCGAGCTGATGCTCGCCGACCTCGAAAGCCTGGAACGCCGCGTCGAACAGACCCGCAAGCGCGCGACCGGCAAGGACAAGGAGTCGATGGCCCAGCTTCCGGTCATGGAAGCGGTCATCAAGCTGCTGCAGGACGGCAAGCCCGCCCGCCTGCTCCTGAAGACGCTCGGCGCCGACGAGATCCAGATCCTGAAGGACCTTAACCTCCTCACCTCGCATCCGGTCCTCTACGTCTGCAACGTCGCGGAAGCCGATGCTTCCACCGGCAACAAGTACACCGAAGCGGTCGCACAGATGGCGAAGGAGCAAGGGGCCGAGACGGTCATCATCTCGGCCGCCATCGAGGCGGAAGTGGCCCAGCTTCCGGAAGAGGAATCAAACGAGTTCCTCGCCGCGCTCGGTCTGGAAGAGGCCGGCCTCGACCGGCTGATCCGCGCCGGCTATCACCTGCTCGACCTCATCACTTACTTTACCGTCGGCCCGAAGGAATGCCGCGCCTGGACGATCGTCCGCGGCACCAAGGCGCCGCAGGCGGCGGGCGTCATCCACAGCGACTTCGAACGCGGCTTCATCCGCGCCTTCACCATCGGCTATGACGACTTCGTCGGCTATGGCGGCGAAGTCGGTGCCAAGGAAGCCGGCAAGGCCCGCGACGAAGGCAAGGAATACGTCGTCAACGACGGCGACGTGATCCACTTCCGCTTCAACACCTGAGCGGAGCCGCTCCGGTCACACAACAAAAGAGGCATCGCCACCACCGTGGCGATGCCTTTTTCTTTTGAGCAGTGGGAACGCCTTACGCCTTCTTTGCCGGGCAGGAGGAGATGCCGAGCATCGAATAGAGTGGGCAGGTTCCGAAGAGCCCCGTCAGCAGGGGCACGATCCCGATCAGCGCGTAATAGCGCCACCACGCGCCCGGATAGTAGAAGAACAGCGACAGCAGCACGAGGCCGACGACGATACGAACGATCCGGTCGACCGTCCCGACATTCTTGGCGAACATTGGCTTTCCTTTCCGTGTTGGAAGACACTTCGCAAGATCGCAGCATAGCCGAACGCCGCACCGCGTCAGTGACTTAGTCACGTCGTCTGAAATATGAATCGAACCTCGCCCGTCAGTCGGCAGACGCCATCCGCCGGAGCTGCACGGGATCGAGAATGCGGATCTGCCCGCGCTCGCTGCTGACCACGCCGCGCGCGGAAAGCTCCTCCAGCCGCCGCGACACCACCTCGCGCGCCGAGCCGATCATCGCGGCAAGCTCCTGGTGTGTGGCGACGACGATCCCTTCCGGGCGTGCCCGTTCGAGCAGCGATTTCGCAAGGCGCCGCTCCACCTTCACGAAAGCCACCTGCTCCAGCAGCAGCATCAGTTCCGAAAGACGGTTGGCAAAGGCACGGAAGACGAAGCCGCGAAAGGCGGCGGAGGTCGCCAGCAGGTCATCGAACATCTGCGGCGGCACCATGACCGCAACCAGATCTGTCTCGGCGATCGCCTCACCCGTATACGGCGCGCCGCCGAGGACGCCGAGCGTCGTCTGCACGCAGGTCTCGCCGGGGCAGACGGAATAGAGGAGAAGTTCGCGGCCGTTGCGTCCGGTCATGTAGACGCCGATCCGGCCGGAGAGAAGAATGAGAAAGACCTCGGCCCTGTCGCCC
>DATGWU010000719.1:0-6711 GCA_035299345.1 Rhizobium sp. | reverse complement strand
GGTAATCCGTGGGAATTCGAGCGCCGCGAAAGCTCCTACGAAATCGGCTTCGGCGGCGCAGTCGAAACGAACGGCGGCCTCGACGAGCCGCGCCGCTATATCTGGAAACCGGCCGAACGCGTCATCGCAACCGGCTACGACACGCCGGTCGTCGGCTGGCGCGGCGCCCGCGTCAACACGCTGCGGCTCTGGTCCGCGCAGCCGATCGACCCGATCCTTCTCGCCGCCTTCAACGCCGGCGACCACATCGGCGCGCTGCGCGAAAGCAACAAGGCCGAGACGCTGACGCGCGTGCTCTATCCCGCCGACGCCACGCCGGCCGGGCAGGAACTGCGTCTGCGCCAGGAGTATTTCTTCTGCTCCGCTTCGCTGCAGGACATCCTGCGACGCCACCTGCAGCAGGGCAATTCGCTCGCCTCGCTGCCGGACAAGGTGGCGATCCAGCTGAACGACACCCACCCGGCGGTTTCGGTCGTCGAACTGATGCGCCTTCTCTGCGACATGCACGGACTGGACTTCGACCAGGCCTGGGACATCACCTGGCGGACCTTCTCCTATACCAACCACACACTGCTGCCCGAAGCGCTGGAAAGCTGGCCTGTACCGCTCTTCGAGCGCCTTTTGCCGCGCCACATGCAGCTCGTCTACGAGATCAACGCCAAGGTCCTGCTGGACGCCCGCCGCAGCCGCCATTTCGGCGACCAGGAGATCGCCCACATCTCGCTGATCGAAGAGAGTGGCAGCCGCCGCGTACGTATGGGCAATCTCGCCTTCATGGGCTCGCACAGCGTCAACGGCGTCTCTGCGCTTCACACCGAGCTCATGAAGCAGACGGTATTCGCCGACCTCCACAAGCTCTATCCCGATCGCATCAACAACAAGACGAACGGCATCACGCCGCGCCGCTGGCTGATGCAGTGCAATCCCGGATTGACCGACCTCGTCACGGAGGCGATCGGTCCCGATTTCAAGGACGACGTCGAGAAGCTCCGCCCGCTCGACAATTTTGCCGACGATCCCGCCTTCCGGGAAAAGTTCGCGGCGATCAAGCGCGCCAACAAGGAGCGGCTTTCCAATCTGGTGCTGAGCCGCATGGGCGTGCGCATCGATCCCTCGGCGCTCTTCGACATCCAGATCAAGCGCATCCACGAATACAAGCGGCAGCTCCTCAACATCATCGAGGCGATCTCGCTCTACGACCAGATCCGCTCGCATCCCGAACGGGACTGGGTGCCGCGGGTGAAGCTGCTCGCCGGCAAGGCGGCGCCGAGCTACCACAACGCCAAGCTCATCATCAAACTGGCAAACGACGTGGCGCGAGTGATCAACAACGACCCGTCCGTGCGCGGCCTCCTGAAGGTGGTCTTCATCCCCAACTACAACGTCTCGCTGGCGGAAATCATGGTGCCGGCGGCGGACCTCTCCGAGCAGATCTCGACCGCCGGCATGGAGGCTTCGGGAACCGGAAACATGAAGTTCGCGTTGAACGGCGCGCTCACCATCGGCACGCTCGACGGCGCGAACGTCGAGATGCTCGAACATGTCGGAGAGGAGAACATCGTGATCTTCGGAATGACCGCCGACGAGGTCGCGGCCGCCCGCTCCGACGGACACAATCCGCGGGCGATCATCGAATCCTCGCCCGAACTGGCCCAGGCCCTCTCGGCAATCTCGGCGGGCGTCTTCTCCCCCGATGACCGTGACCGCTTCTCGGGCCTCGTGGAAGGCCTCTACCAGCACGACTGGTTCATGGTGGCCGCCGACTTCGACGCCTATGCGAGGGCGCAGCGCCAGGTCGACACGATCTGGACCGATCCTTCCGCGTGGTATTCCAAGACGATCCGCAACACCGCCCGCATGGGCTGGTTCTCCTCAGACCGCACGATCAGACAATACACCGCGGACATCTGGAGAGCCTGATGACGAAAGCGCCGAAGAAGGTCAGCGAGCCCGACAAGGCGGATCAGGTCTCCGCCTCCGAGATCGAGGCCATCGTCAAGGGTCAGCACAAGGACCCCTTCGCCTTCCTCGGCGTGCAAGAGACAAAATCCGGCTTCCGGGCGCGCTGCTTCGTTCCGGGGGCGGAGACGATCGAGACCTTCGCGCTCGACGGTACACCGATCGGAACCCTGGCCTGCCTGCATCCGGCGGGCTTTTTTGACGGTCCCGTTTCGATCAACACGTTCCAGCCCATTCGCCATCGCGCCACGCGCGGCGACGCCGAATGGATGGTCACCGATCCCTACAGCTTCTGGCCGGTACTCGGCCCCATGGACGACTACCTGCTGAAGGAAGGCTCGCATCTGCGCCTGTTCGACAAGATGGGTGCCCATCCGATGCGCCACCAGGGCGTCGACGGCTTTCATTTCGCCGTCTGGGCGCCGAATGCGCAACGCGTTTCGGTGGTGGGGGATTTCAATGACTGGGACGGACGCCGGCACGTGATGCGGCTGCGCCGTGACACCGGCATATGGGAGATCTTCGCGCCCGACGTCCGGCCGGGATCGGCCTACAAGTTCGAGATCATCGGGAAGAAGGGCGAGCTTCTGCCGCTGAAGGCCGACCCTTACGCGCGAAAGGCCGAGTTGCGCCCGAAGAATGCCTCGATCACGGCCGCCGAACTCGACCAGACCTGGGAAGACGAGCCGCACCGCAAGCACTGGAGCTCGGTCGACAAGCGGCGCCAGCCGATGAGCGTCTACGAGGTGCATCCGGGATCATGGCAGCGCCGCGACGACGGCGGCATGCTGAGCTGGGACGAGCTCGCCGAGCGGCTGATCCCCTATTGCGTCGATATGGGCTTCACTCACATCGAGTTCCTGCCGGTCTCCGAACATCCCTACGACCCCTCCTGGGGATACCAGACGACGGGGCTCTATGCGCCGACGGCCCGCTTCGGGGAACCGGAAGGCTTCGCCCGCTTCGTCAACGGCTGCCACAAGGTGGGGCTCGGCGTCATCCTCGACTGGGTGCCCGCCCATTTTCCGACCGACGCCCACGGGCTTCGCTGGTTCGACGGCACCGCGCTCTACGAGCACGAGGATCCGCGGCAGGGTTTTCACCCGGACTGGAACACGGCCATCTACAATTTCGGCCGCATCGAAGTTCTTTCCTATCTTGTCAACAACGCCCTCTACTGGGCAGAGAAGTTCCATATCGACGGGCTTCGCGTCGATGCGGTCGCCTCGATGCTGTACCTCGACTATTCCCGCAAGGAAGGCGAATGGATCCCGAACGAATACGGCGGCCGTGAGAACCTCGAGGCGGTGCGCTTCCTCCAGAAGATGAACACCCATCTCTACGGCAGCCATCCAGAAGTCATGACCATCGCGGAAGAATCCACGTCCTGGCCGAAGGTCTCGCAGCCGGTGCATGAAGGTGGCCTCGGCTTCGGCTTCAAGTGGAACATGGGTTTCATGCACGACACGCTGAGCTATTTCTCGCGCGAGCCCGTGCACCGGAAGTTCCACCATCAGGAAATCACCTTCGGCCTGCTCTACGCCTTCTCGGAGAACTTCGTCCTGCCCATCTCCCATGACGAGGTGGTGCACGGCAAAGGCTCGATGATCGCCAAGATGCCGGGCGACGACTGGCAGAAATTCGCCAACCTGCGCGCCTATTACGCTTTCATGTGGGGCTATCCGGGCAAGAAGCTCCTCTTCATGGGCCAGGAATTCGCCCAGTGGAGCGAATGGAGCGAGACGCGCGCCCTCGACTGGAACCTGCTGCAATATGCCCTCCACGAGGGGATGCGGCGGCTGGTCCGCGATCTCAATCTGACCTACCGCGCCAAGCCGGCGCTTCATGCGCGCGACTGCGAGGGCGACGGCTTCGAATGGCTGATCGCCGACGATCAGGATCGTTCCGTCTTTGCCTGGCTGCGCAAGGCGCCCGGCGAAAAGCCGGTCGCAGTCATCTCGAACCTGACACCGGTCTATCATGAACGCTTTTCCGTGCCGCTGCCGGTCGCCGGGCGCTGGCGCGAAATCCTGAATACAGACGCCGAGATCTATGGCGGCAGCGGCAAGGGGAACGGCGGCAGGGTGACCGCCGAGCGCACCCCGGACGGACATATAACCGCGACGCTGACCCTGCCACCGCTCGCCGTCATCATGCTCGAACCAGAAAACTGACGCGGGAGGGGAACCATGCAGGAAAGAAGAACACAGCCTCTGGCGCGCGACGCCATGGCCTATGTCCTTGCGGGCGGACGGGGGAGCCGCCTCAAGGAACTGACCGACCGGCGCGCCAAGCCGGCCGTCTATTTCGGGGGAAAGACCCGCATCATCGACTTCGCGCTCTCCAATGCGCTGAATTCCGGTATCCGTCGCATCGGGGTCGCCACCCAGTACAAGGCGCATTCGCTGATCCGGCATCTGCAGCGGGGCTGGAACTTCTTCCGCCCGGAACGAAACGAGAGCTTCGACATCCTGCCGGCGAGCCAGCGCGTCTCCGAGACGCAGTGGTATGAAGGGACGGCCGACGCGGTCTACCAGAACATCGACATCATCGAGCCCTACGGCCCGGAATACATGGTGATCCTTGCCGGCGACCACATCTACAAGATGGACTACGAGCTGATGCTGCAGCAGCACGTCGATTCCGGCGCCGATGTCACGATCGGCTGCCTCGAAGTGCCGCGCGCGGAGGCCACCGCCTTCGGGGTCATGCACGTCAACGAGAAGGACGAGATCATCGCCTTCATCGAGAAGCCGGCCGACCCGCCGGGCATTCCCGGCAAGGAGGATTTCTCGCTCGCCTCGATGGGCATCTACGTCTTCCACACGCGTTTCCTGATGGAATGCCTGCGGCGCGACGCCGAGGACCCGAAATCGAGCCGCGACTTCGGCAAGGACATCATCCCCTACATCGTGCAAAACGGTAAGGCGGTCGCCCACCGCTTCGCGCGTTCCTGCGTGCGCTCGGAAGGCGAGCATACGCCCTACTGGCGTGATGTCGGGACGATCGACGCCTACTGGCAGGCGAATATCGACCTCACCGACGTGGTTCCGGAACTCGACATCTACGACAAGTCCTGGCCGATCTGGAGTTACGCCGAGGTGACGCCGCCCGCCAAGTTCGTGCACGACGACGAAGGGCGCCGCGGCTCGGCCATCTCGTCGCTGGTTTCGGGCGACTGCATCATCTCCGGCTCCTCGCTCCACAAAAGCCTTCTCTTCACCGGTGTGCGCGCCAATTCCTATTCGCGCCTCGAAGGAGCGATCGTGCTGCCGCGGGTGGTGATCGGTCGCCACGCGCGGCTGACCAACGTCATCATCGACCACGGTGTCGTGATCCCCGAGGGTCTCGTGGTCGGCGAGGACCCGGAGCTTGACGCACGGCGCTTCCGACGGTCGGAGAACGGTGTTTGCCTGATCACCCAGACCATGCTGGACAAACTCGAAGCGGCAAGCTGATGAGAGTTCTTTCGGTTACCTCCGAGCTCTACCCTCTGGTCAAGACCGGGGGGCTTGCCGATGTCGCCGGCGCCCTGCCGCTGGCGCTGAAGGCGCACGAGATCGAGATGAAGACGCTGGTGCCGGGATACCCGGCGGTCATGCGCGTCATCGGCAAGGCCGAGGAGCGCCTCATTCTCCCCGATGTCTTCGGCGTCGAGGTCCGTGTGCTGGAGGTGCTACACCAGGGCCTCGATCTCCTCGTGCTCGATGCCCCGGCCCTCTTCGACCGCACCGGCGGACCGTATCTCGATCAGAACGGCGCGGACTACGGCGACAACTGGAAGCGCTTCGCCCTCCTCTCGAAGATCGGCGCCGAAATCGCCGCCGGCGCGATCGAAGGCTGGCAACCCGATCTGGTGCACGCCCACGACTGGCAGGCGGCGCTGACGCCGCTCTACATGCGCCACTCGGCAGCGGCAGGGATGCCGTCGGTGATCACCATCCACAACATGGCGTTCCAGGGCCAGTTTTCTTCCGATCTTTTCGCCCAACTCGGTCTTCCCGGCCCCGCCTACATGGAATCGCTCGAATATTATGGGCGCGTGAGCTACCTGAAGGGCGGCCTGAGTTCCGCCTCGGCAATCACGACGGTCAGCCCTTCCTATGCCGAGGAAATCCTCACGCCGGAATTCGGCATGGGGCTCGAGGGCGTGATCGCGAGCCGAGTCGGGGATCTATACGGCATCGTCAACGGCATCGACGCGAGCGTCTGGAACCCGGCGAGCGACCCGCTGCTCGTCGAAAACTACACGGCGGCGTCCCTGCGCAAGCGAGTGGCGAACCGCGCGGCGGTGGCAAACCATTTCGGCCTCGATGACGACGACGGCCCGATCTTCTGCGTCGTCTCCCGGCTCACCTGGCAGAAGGGCATGGACCTTCTCGCCGAAGCGATCGACGATATCGTCGCCGCCGGCGGAAAGCTCGCCGTGCTCGGCACGGGCGATGCCGCGCTCGAAGGCGCCATGCGCGCTGCGGCCGGCCGCCACAACCGCCGTGTCGGCGTCATCATCGGCTACGACGAGCAGCTTTCCCATCTCATGCAGGGTGGCGCAGACGCGATCCTCGTCCCTTCCCGTTTCGAGCCCTGCGGGCTCACCCAGCTCTACGCGCTTCGTTACGGCTGCGTGCCCGTCGTGGCGCGGACCGGCGGTCTCGCCGACACGGTCATCGATGCCAACGAGGCCGCGCTCGGTGCGCGGGCGGCCACCGGCGTACAGTTTTCTCCGATCACCGCCGACGGGCTGCGGCAGGG
>DATGWU010000718.1:0-2652 GCA_035299345.1 Rhizobium sp. | reverse complement strand
GCCGAAGGGGTCCTCGACGAAGCCGGTGCCGGCCGGACCGGTCAGCGTCATCACCGCGTCGCGGCCGTAATAGGCGAGCACCTCGTCGGCGGGATGGCCGACCACGGGGGTCAGCTGGTGTTTCAGCCGGCGGCGGCGATGGCTCTCGCGGATATAGACATGCGGGCCGGCATCGACGCCGACATCGTTGATGTAGAAGAAGAATTTCAGCATCCGCCAGTCGTCGAGATCGAAATGATACTTGAACGACAAGCGGTTCAGGTCCGCCTCGCTCGCGCCTGCCGTCGGAAAGCTCCACCAGGTGCGGAGCGTCACCTGCTGCGCCTGGCCGCCGAGATAGTGCTGCGCCACCGCCTTCAATAGCGGGTCGCGCTGCACGGCGAGCGCCGCCTCGCAGGAGAGCACCCGCTCGAAATGATGCCCGCTCAGGATCGCCCGGCCGAAGCGCGCCTCGGCCTCACCGTGCTCGTCGGCGAGGAATTCGAGCCGGCGCTCGAAATTGCCGAAGCACGGCGTCTCGCGGGCGAAGCGGCCGATCTCCGCATGGATTTCCGTCGGCAGTTGCAAGCCGGTGAAGATGCCGTCGCGGCGGATCTTTGCGGCGATCGTCTCGGCCGGCAGGTCGCCGAACATCGAGCTTTCCGCCCCGCTCTCCGGCGGCGCCGGCCGCGCCGTCAGCCAGTGCGCCTTGCGCGCCGGCATGGTGCGGGCGAGCACGAACATGGCGAGCCAGGCGGGATTTTCCTTGAGGTCGGCGAGGTAGGTCGGGATGCGGGCCGCGATGCGGCTCGCCAGGCCACCGTTCCGGGCGACCCATTCGAGGTCACGGGCGTTGGAGCGTTCGGCGTCGAGCATCCGCAGTCCTTCTTGCAAAAGCGCCATGACGGTCAAGGCGTACAGGCCGGCCCCCCGTGCCGCTGCGTCCGCAACGCTCATCCGCCAATGCAGCGGAAATGTGGCAAGGCGCCTGCGCCCGCGCTTCCCCGGCGTTCAGGGCCGAAACCCGTGAATAGGCGCGGATGCAATTTCAGGGAATTTCGCTGTAATGATTGCAACTGGAGATAATTGACGTCTCCGCAAACCCGGCAGGAGGGAAATCCGGTGCCGAAAGAAAAGCATTTCGAAATCTCGATCTTCGTTCCCGAAAAGGCGCCCGCATTCGCCCCGATGCTCTCCCGCGAGGAAATCGGCGAACATGTGCTGACCAAGGGGTTTGCCACCGCCGTCGGCGGCATCGCCAGGGTCGGCGCCGACAAGGTCGTGGAACAATGGCGCGGCACCGTCGACACGCTGGTCGGCCTCGGCGCCACGGTCTCCGAGCGTGCCGAAGGTTGGCACGTCGAGGAGATCGAAGTCGGCTTCACGCTGAGTGCCTCCGGCGAACTCCTCTTCATCGCCGAAGCCGGCGCCGAAGCGAGCATCACCTTCAAGCTGAAGCCGAAGGCGGCGGGAGCGTAGAAGGGGCTGGAGTTAGGCGGGGCGACAACGTCCTTTTATTTCCCGAATTGACGTGACCATTGGCAACGGCCCGGTCGCGCATTACATGTGCGCCGGGTCCCGTCGGTTTCGCGATTGTGGGCGCGACACAAACATGTTTGCCATGAATCGCGAATATGATCTTATGGAGACCTCGTGAAAGGATACCGGCATGAACGAACCGCTCAAGGCTCTCATCGAGGCTGCTCGCAAGGCTCCCCAGACCAAGAGGGATCTGGAGGTTCAGCGCCGTAGCTTCGCGTATGGTAACACCCATTTCGAAAAAAGCCGGATCACCCGCGAAATGGTCGACCGGATTGCCGACGAGATGCCGTTTTCCGGCGATCTGAGCTCTGGAGCGCCTCGCACCGATGAGTGACGAGGAACGCCGCCACAGCGTCGCGAGCGAAGCGAACCTGATCCTGGACGAACAGCAGCGTGCCGAAGCCGAGGCCAGAAACGGCCTGGTCCAGTTCGACCGCGCCTGCAGCATGATTGTCGATGCTATCGAAAAGGAAAAAGCTGGAAGCTTCGTCCTTCCGCCATCCTTGCGCTTCATCGGGCGGCTCTTGAGGGCATCAGCAGCTATGCCGGCAACTACCGCCCTGCGGGAGTGGCCATCTCCGGAAGTGAACACAAGCCCGTCGATGCGCATCGTGTCCCGGAACTCATCGAGGATCTTTGCGACTACGTGAACGATAATTGGCAGGACAAGCCTGCCGTCCACCTGGCCTCCTATGTTATGTGGCGGCTCAACTGGATCCATCCGTTCAGCGACGGCAACGGCCGCACATCCCGAATGGCATCCTACCTCGTGCTCTCGGTGAAGCTCGGCATGTTGCTGCCGGGCCGAAACACCATTCCGGATCAGATCGTAGACAACCGGCAGCCGTATTTCGCTGCGCTCGAAGACGCGGACCACACGGCGTCCGGCGGGTCGCCCGACCTGGCCAAGATGGAAGAATTGATCGAGGTGATGCTCGCCAAGCAGCTCGCGAGCGTGCTGGAGACCGCGACCGGCAAGCACTTCCTGCCTCAGGACGACGCGACCGAATAGGACCGGTCCCGGCGCGCAGCATGTATACGCCGTCCCCCTCACCCCTCCGGCTCGAACACCATCGCGTGGCCGTTGATGCAGTAGCGTAGGCCGGTCGGTTTCGGGCCGTCGGGGAAGAC
>DATGWU010000717.1:0-5579 GCA_035299345.1 Rhizobium sp. | reverse complement strand
AGCGCGGCGCGGTTCGGATGCTTGCGGCCGGCCCTCCAGGTCATCACGAAGGTGAAGATCACCATGGTGAAGAAGGGTGCCACTTCGAGCGTCGAGAAGAGCGAGCCGATCCACTGCCAATAGCCCGGAGCACCGATCCAGTAGAAGTGGTGGCCGGTGCCGAGGATGCCGGAAAAGAGCGCCAGGCCGACGATGACATAGAGCCACTTCTCGACGACCTCGCGGTCGATGCCGTTGAGCTTGATCATCAGGAAGGCGAGCACGGAGGCCATGATCAGTTCCCATACGCCCTCGACCCAGAGATGGACGACGTACCACCAGTACATCTTGTCGAGCGCGAGGTTGATCGGATTGTAGAAGGCGAACAGGAAGAAGATCGCGACACCCCAGAGACCGAAGATCAGGATGTTGGTGACGACGGTCTTGCGACCCTTCAGCACCGTCAGTGTGATGTTGAAGAGGAACATCAGCGCCACGATCACGATGCCGACCTTGATCGCGAAGGGCTGTTCGAGGAACTCGCGGCCCTCGTGGATGTGGAAGAGATAGCCGACCACGGCGACCGCTGCGGCGCCGAGGAAGATCCAGAACTGGGCGATGGCGATCTTCGTGCTGAAGAGTTCGGTCTCGGTTTCCTCGGGGATCAGGTAATAGGTCGCGCCCATGAAGCCCATGAGCAGCCAGACGATCAGCGCATTGGTGTGAACCATGCGCACGATGTTGAAGGGCACAAGCTCGGAAAGCGTATTCGGCAGCACGTAGATCGTGCCGGCGAGCACACCGAAGAGAACCTGCGCGAGGAAGAGGCCGAGCGCGCCGTAGAAGTACAGCATCGCGACCTTTTGGGTTTGATATTTCATCGTCTTTTCTCCTTGTCGCTCGCTCTCAACCGGCGTCGTTCGGCGGCCAGTTCTGCGTCTTGATCTTGCTCGTCCATTCAAGGAAGTCGGCGAGATCGTTGAGCTCCTGTTCCGTCAGGTTGAACTGCGGCATCTGGCGGCGGCCCTCGATGCCGGAGGGCTGGGCGGCCATCCAGGCCTTGAGGGTGTCGCGCGCGGCGGCGGGATCGGTATCGCCACCCCAGCGCTTCCAGACGTTCCCGAGTTCCGGCGCGAAATAGGCGCCTTCGCCGAGCAGCGTGTGACAGTTGATGCAGGAATTCTTTTCCCAGACGTGCTTGCCGCGCGCGACGCCGTCGGTCAGCGTCGTTTCATCCGTGGAGGTCGTTTTCATGTAGTAGTGGCTGTGGGCCGTGAGACCCACGAAGATCGTGAAGAAGAAGATGGAGCCGCCATAAAAGACGTTGCGGGCCCCAGTCTTGGTTAGGCGCTCTGCCATCCCATGGTCCTTTCCTAGTCCAGGCGGGCGCGTGGCCGCGCCGGCGTGGGTTGTCCCCCGTGTCCCGTGCCAGGCGTCGCTGGGAGTGCGCACGGTGGGCGGGACCAGCCTCTTCTAGAGCTTCTCCCGATCTGTTCTTTGCGTTTTGGCAAAGACCAGAACGGAGGCTCAGCCGGCGAGTACCGCCGAGAGCACGATCTTGCCGAGGCCGGCGAGCGCGAAGGCGACCGGCCAGGCGATCAGGCCGATACGCAGGGCCGGCGCCGCCGCGCCGAGCCCCATGAAATCGATGATGACGAAGCGCGCCTTCACGACCGCAAGGACGAGGATTCCCGCTCCTGCGGCAGGAAGCACGGCTCCCCATGCCGCGAGCACCACACCGGAAAGCGCCAGCGCGATCAGGATCGCGTAGGCGAGGTTGAGCTGTCTTGCAGTTCCGTGGGCCATGGTGTCAGACCAGATAGAAAAGCGGGAAAAGGACGATCCAGACGAGGTCGATCACGTGCCAGAGCGTGGTGATGAGCGCGACGTTGCTGCGCGTCGGCCGCCAGGCGACCAGCGCAAGCACCGCGGAGCCGAAGACGACGTGGAGCAGATGAAAGCCGGTCACCAGGAAATAGAGTTCGAAGAAGGCTCCGAAGCTCTCGTCGCCTGCCACACCGATCTCGCCGCTGTACTCGAAGAGCTTCACCGCAAGGAAGACGAGGCCGAACAGGGCGGCCAGCAGAAGCCCGCGACGGGTTTCGCGGAGCGAAGCGCCCGGTCGCGCGGCGAGCGCAGCCTGCCAGCCGCTCGTCAGCAGGACGAGCGTGTTGAGAGCGGCGAGCCCGGGTCGCAGGTGAGCCTGCGCGGCCGAGAAGGCCTGCGGGTCAAGGAGCGAGGCGATCAGAAAGGCACCGATCAGGATGCCGAAGGCGACGAGCTCGCTCCAGGCGAGAATCCAAAGGAGGAGTGTGTCGCCCTCCTCGCTCTCCGCGAACGTCGTTACGGTCATATCGGCCATGGCAAGGGCACCCCGTTCCGTTTCGGTCGCCTCTCTTTAGAGGATGGGACGCATGCTTCTTTGCGAAATCACAAAGAACGGCACGGCAGGCGGCCTAGGATTGCGACAGAACAGGAGAATTCCCCATGACCGACGCCCATATCGGCCTTTCCGTGGCCACCCCCGTCATCATCGCGTTCGCCCTCATGCTCTATCGCATGGGCGTCCTGCAGCGCACCGGCACGATCTCGGCCGTACTCGCCTCGGTGGCGATCGCCGCCGTGCTCTTCATCGACCGCTAGGACCTTCGCGATGATGCCCCCCAGCACCAGAACCGAGGCGATCCGGCGCAACCACGAGGAACTTCTGAACCTCTGCGACCGCCTGGAGACCATCGCCGATTCGCTTCCTTTCAGCCTCGACTACGAACTCTGCCAGCAGGTCGCCACGGAGATCGTTCCCGTGCTCACCCGCACGCAGACCGTGGAGGAGCTGGTCCTCTATCCCTTTCTCGAGGAAAGCGCCGGCTCCTGCTTTTCCGCGATGACGATCGACCGGCTGAAGGGTGAGCACATGTGCGACAGGCTCGCCGCCGAGGAGGTGGCCCTGACGCTGAATGCGGTGCTCGACAATCACTGCGGCCTGTCCTTCGAGACGGTCGGCTACATGCTGCGCGGCTTCTTCGAATGCCTGCGCCGCCATGTTGCCGCGGAAAAGAGCCTGATCGAAATGTTTGGCACGCCTGACAGCGTCATGTAAGCTTGCCCCATGACCGAATTCGTGATCGCCTTCGCCGTGTTCCTTGCGCTGCATTCGGTTCCGGCGATCCCGGCCATCCGAGGGTGGCTGATCGCCACGCTCGGCCGGCAGCTTTATCTCGGCCTCTATTCGCTGGCTTCGATCGCCGCGATCGCCTGGCTGTTCTATGCGGCGCTCCGGATGGATTATGTCGAGCTGTGGGAGCCCGCGCGCTGGCAGGCGATGGTGACGCTGGTCGCCGCGCCGGTGGGCGTGTTCTTCGTGCTAGCCGGGCTCTTCTCCGGCAATCCCTTCTCGATCACGCTACGCAGTTCCGAGGCGCCGACGGGCGCAATCGTCGCCATCACCCGCCATCCTGTGCTCTGGGGCTTCAGCTTCTGGGCGCTCGGGCACCTCGTGCCGAACGGCGACCTGCGTTCGCTGCTGCTCTTCGGTGGACTGGCGCTCTTTTCCTTCGGCGGCTTCTTCATGCTCGACCGTCGCGCGCGCCGGCGGCTCCCCGGCGACTGGACAACCGAAACGGCCGCGGCCCCGCTGATCCCTTTTGCAGCCATCCTTGGCGGACGGGCATCACTCAGGGTCGACCGGGAGATGATCGCGGCATTCGTGCTGACGGCAATCATCACCCTTTGGCTGCTCGCCGGCGGGCACCTCTTCCTCTTCGGCGCCGATCCTCTTCTGCTCGCCGGTTCCTGACGCTCAGCCCTCCCATTCGCGTGCAAGCGGCGGGATCGGCAGGCCGAGGAGATCGATCGCGCGGGCGGCGATATGATCGACGATCGCGTCTACGCTTTCGGGCTTGTGATAGAAGGCCGGAACTGGCGGCATGACGATCGCGCCCATTTCCGCGACGGAACACATGTTGCGCAGGTGGCCGAGATGAAGCGGTGTTTCCCGCGCCAGCAGGATCAGCCGACGGCGCTCCTTGAGATGGACATCGGCAGCACGGACGAGAAGGTTGTCGGCGATGCCTGTCGCGATCGCCGCAAGCGTGCGCATCGAGCAGGGCGCGACGATCATGCCCGCCGTGCGGAAGGAGCCGCTGGCGATCGTGGCACCCACGTCGCGGATCGGGTGGTTCTCGGTCGCCATCGCCAGCAGGCGCCCGAGCGCGCCGGGGCCGCATTCGTGGGACAGTGTCCGCCGCGCCGCCTCGGAAACGACGAGGTGGGTTTCGACATCCCCAACCTCCTGCAGCCGCTCCAGGATGCGGAGCGGAATGGCGGCGCCCGAAGCACCGGAGACACCGAGTACGATCCGCATCCGGCTCATGGCGCCTCTCCGATCCCGAGGTCCGCCCAGAGCGCGTCGACCTTCGCCGTGACCTCCGGCGACATCTTCAGCACCCGGCCCCACTCGCGTTCGCTTTCCGGCGTGATCTTCGTCGTGGCATCGAGCCCGAGCTTGCCGCCGAGGCCGGGCTTCGGCGAGGCGAAATCGAGATAGTCGATCGGCGTGTCGGCGATCACCGTCACGTCACGGCTCGCGTCGAAGCGGGTCGACAGAGCCCAGACGATGTCGGGCCAGCTGCGGACATTGATATCCGGGTCGACGGCAATGATGAGCTTCGTGTAGCTGAACTGCGGAAGCATCGACCACAATCCCATCATCACCCGTCGCGCCTGTCCGGGATAGCGCTTGTCGATCGCCACTACCATGGCGCGGTAGGAGCATGCCTCCGGCGGCAGCCAGAGATCGGCAATCTCCGGATACTGGCGCTTGACGAGCGGCAGGAAGATCTCGCTCATCGCGTCGCCGAGCACGGACGGCTCGTCGGGCGGGCGGCCCGTATAGGTCGAGAGATAGACCGGGTTGCGGCGTGTGGTGATCGCCGAAAGCGTCATGACCGGGAAGCGCTCGACGCTGTTGTAGTAGCCGGTATGGTCGCCGTAAGGCCCTTCCTCCGCGGTCTCGCTTGCGGACACGGTGCCCTCAAGCACGATCTCGGCATTGGCCGGCACACAAAGCGGGACGGTGAGCGCCGGGGCGAGCTCGGAACGCCTGCCCTTCAGAAGGCCGGCGAAATTCATCTCGCTCATGCCCTCCGGCAGCGGCATGACGGCGGCGAGGATCGTCGCCGGATCGGCGCCGATCGCGACCGTCACCGGCATGTCCTGCCCAAGCTTCTGCCACATGCGGTGATGGCGGGCGCCGCCGCGATGGGCGAGCCAGCGCATGATCAGGCGCTTTCCGTCGAGGACCTGCATGCGGTAGATGCCGACATTGACGTCGGTCGGATCGTCGGGCGCCCGGGTGATGACGAGCGGCCAGGTGACGAGCGGCGCCGGTTCACCCGGCCAGCACCACTGGATCGGCAGGCGCCCGAGATCGATGTCCTCGCCCCGCCAGACGACGTCCTGCACCGGCGGACGGCTGACGTTGCGCGGACGCATGGACAGCGCGGCCCTCAGGAGCGGCAGCTTGCCCCAGGCATCGCGCATGGATTTCGGCGGTCGCGGATCGCGCAGGTCGGCAAGCATGGCGGCCAGCCGCGGCAGGC
>DATGWU010000716.1:0-3705 GCA_035299345.1 Rhizobium sp. | reverse complement strand
CGCGGGCTTCCTCTCAGGCGATTTTCGCTTTCGCTTCGTCATGCACCCATTCGTCCTTCGTTCGCGCGGCCACGGCATCCTCCGCCTTCAGCCGCGGCGGGAAGTCCACCCTGTTGTCTGCGCCGGCCGTATCGCCGGCAGCGATGATACCGGAGCCGTCCGCCGGCAGCGTGACCGTCACCACGGTGCCCTCGCCCGGCCGGCTCGTCATTTCGAAACGGCCGCCATGCAGCGCCGTCAGGCCCTTCACCAGCGACAGCCCGAGACCCGATCCCTCGTAGCGGCGGTTGAGCTCGCCGTGGATCTGGGTGAACGGCTTGCCGATCAGCGAGAGCTTCTCCGGCGCGATGCCGATGCCGGTGTCGCTGACGACGAGCTTCAACTCGCCGCCCTCGATGCCCGCGTCGATCGTCACCGCACCGCCGGCTTCGGTGAACTTGATGGCATTGCCGACCAGATTGATCAAGACCTGGCGCACCGCACGCTCGTCGGCGACGACTTCGCCGAGACCGCGGCCGAGCCGGCTCGCCAGCGTCACGCCGCGGGTCTTCGCCTGCAGCGACAGCATGCTCTCGCAATGGCTGATCGTCTCGGCGATGGCGAAGGGTTCGAGCGTCAGTTCGTAGCGGCCGGCCTCGATCTTCGACATGTCGAGCATGGCGTTGACGACCGAAAGCAGGTGGGCGCCCGACTGGTGGATGAGCCCGACATATTCGCGCTGGCGGTCGTTCTGGAGCTTGCCGAAATATTCGCCCGCGAGGATGTCGGAGAAACCGAGAATGGCGTTGAGCGGTGTACGGAGCTCGTGGCTGACGGCGGCGAGGAAGCGCGACTTGGTCTCGTGCGCGTCGGCCGCCTCGCCGGCCATGCGGCGGGCCTCGTCACGGATGCGCATCTCGCCGGCGATGTCGAGGATCTGCGCATGGACGGCGGCAAGCGCGCCGTCTGCACCGCGCACGGCGGTCATGTCCATGCGGACGTTCATGAATTGCGACTGCTCGAGCCCGAGCATCGGCCGGTCGAGGCGAAGATCGATCGCCACCGCGTCGACGCCGGCGCGCAGGTCCGCGAGCGCCTCGACGAAGCCCAGCCGGTCGGAGACATGGACATGCTCGACGAAGGGCCGGTCGATCGGATCGCGCAGGAAGGAGAAGAAGACTTCACGATCGCGGCCGCCGGCGGCGCGGACCAGTCCCTTGGCATCGAGCCGGAGGAGAAGACCGGGGCAGGCCTCGGCGGAAAAGCCGTCCGCAGCCGGTGCTTCGGCCGTCTCGCCCGGACGGCCGGGCACGCGGGCGAAGGCAAAGGCGACGACGCTTGCAAGAAGGAAGAGCGAAAGGACGAGCGCGAAGCCGAGCGGCAGGGCGACGGCCGGGCCGGCGACGAAGAGGAGTGCCGCGGGAATGGCCGGAACGAGCGGCAGGAAGGCCAGCATCACGCGGCGCAGCAGCACCACGTCGGCCGCCGCGACGGACCGTCCGGCGCCGGTGCACGCAAGGCAGGCATGCGCCGCGTCATGCAGCATCGCCACCGTCATGTCAGCCATTTTACTCAATACCAGCACGCCAAATTTCCGCGAACGCTTGCACTCTCGAACCACCCCGACCATAGGCGCCGCGCGCTTAAGGAAAAGATAAAGCAAGGGGGTGCAAGCCCCCTCGCAAGGCCCGGTTTGCGCCATTCCGGAACAAGCCGGTCAAGCTTTCGCATTCATGGTTAACGGGGCGTAAGCGACGGAAATTACGGCATTTTCTGGGCCGCGTTAACTTTTGGCCGAAGCCCGCGCGGCAAATCGCCGGGATTTCGGGGACCACCCCCCTGTTTATGCTTAACGGCGATTGCTAAAACTTGATGCAAATGGTGCGTGAGGGCCGGATCGTTAGAATTTTAGTCAATTTCGCCGAAAACCCGAGCGAGTTTTGCAAAGCGAAATTACCACCCCGCGAATAGGCTCCCCTCACACGCCGGGAAGGACCCGGCAGCCGGCTTGGACCGGTGATGCTCGGACGGGTAAACGCAATGTGGTTTCTGATCAAAGGAACGTTCTGGTTTTCGATGGTGCTGGTGCTCCTCTCGTATTTCGGCACCCGGCCGGAGGCGCAGGATGCCGGCGCGTCGCTCGACGTCGCCGACGCCATCTCGGCGGCCACCGACGCCTATGCCTATGTGAGCGAGATCTGCAGCGTGAAGCCGGATGTCTGCGTCAAGGGTGCCGAGACCTTCGCCGCCCTCGGCGAACGGGCCCGTGAAGGCGCGCTCGTCGCCTACCAGCTCCTCGACCGCCAGTTCGGCGACGAGGCCAAGGACAAGGCCGAAGCGACCGGCGAGACCGCCGACGACGTCTCGGACGTCATCGTGACCGGCACCGTCAACACCTCGGAAGGCGCCGTACCGACGCCGCGGCCGAAGCCGGCCTCCTGATTTTCAAAGCTTGCCCGGCGCGTTTTGCCGCCCCGGGCCTGATGACTGCCCTACTGCCATACTGTCGACTTGTGCCCCTTTCGGTCGACGCGGTGCCTTTTCAAAAGGTGCCGCGTTTTTCTTTTCCCGCAGCGCAACAGTTCAATTTGCCGCCGGGATCGCCTATATCGGGGAAGAGACAATAAACGGAGCCGGGAATGACCACCCTGCAGGACATGATCGACGATTTCGCCTTCCTCGACGACTGGGAGGACCGCTATCGTTACGTGATCGAGCTCGGCAAGGCGCTGCCCGACATGGCCGAAGCGGAAAAGACCGCCGAACGCAAGGTGAAGGGCTGCGCGAGCCAGGTGTGGCTGGTGAGCCGGGTCGGCGAAGGCGACGATCCGGTGATCGAATTCTCCGGCGATTCCGACGCCCATATCGTGCGCGGGCTGGTGGCGATCGTGCTCGCCGCCTATTCCGGCAAGCGCGCCTCCGAGATCGTCAAGTTCGACGCGATCGACCTCTTCGGCAAGATCGGCCTCATCGAGCACCTCTCCGCCCAGCGGGCGAACGGGCTCCGCTCGATGATCCAGCGCATCCGCGAAGAAGCCGCCCAGGCGCTGGTGGAAAGCGCGCCCGGACGCTGATCCTCCCGAGCCCGCAGCCTGCCTTGCCGCCGCCCGTCGGCTTCGACGCGGTGCTGCTTGTCCCTTCTCCCCTTGAGGGAGAAGGTGCCGGCAGGCGGATGAGGGGTATCACTGCAAACGTCGAGTTTGAGGATTCACCCCCCTCTGTCGGCTCCGCCGACTGACCTGCCTTTCGCTCAAGCTCAAGGCGTTCGTCGCTGAAATCGATTCACCGGATCGATTTCTGGCCTTCGGCCATCGCTCCTCACCCCCCACAAGGGGGGAGAGCGGACGGACGCGTTTTGCCATTGCCTACGGTCCACTGCCTACTTGCCCACTGCCTACTCGCTATTCGCTCTGCCAGAAGCGGCCATGACCTGCGCCGTCGTCACGCCGCGGGTGCGGTGCGCCGGCCGTGGTCGGTCTCCCCCCTTGTGGGGGGTGAGGAGCGGTCGGCGTAGCCGGGCAATCGATCCGGTGAATCGATTGCAGCGACGAACGCCGGCAGGGCAGAGGGGGTGTCACCACAGGCGCCGAGATTGGGGCACCGCCTTTGCGCTTCGCGCCCCCCTCATCCGGCCCTGCGGGCCACCTTCTCCCCGCTGGGGAGAAGAGACAAGCGGCGCCGCGCCGGCCGTTCCCTCTTCCCCCGTCGGAGAAAGGGCAGAGGTGA
>DATGWU010000715.1:0-5216 GCA_035299345.1 Rhizobium sp. | reverse complement strand
AGGCGACCTCGGCCATCTGCGGTCCCAATGACGAGGTGCGCATTCCCCGCGGATCGGAAAAGACCGACTGGGAGGTCGAGCTCGGCGTCGTCATCGGCAAGACCGCGAAATATGTCTCCGAGGCCGAGGCCCTCGACTACGTCGCCGGCTACTGCGTCTCCCACGACGTCTCCGAGCGCGCCTTCCAGACCGAGCGCGCCGGCCAGTGGACCAAGGGCAAGTCCTGCGACACCTTCGGCCCGATCGGCCCCTGGCTCGTCACCAAGGACGAGGTCGCCGACCCGCAGAACCTCTCGATGTGGCTGAAGGTCAACGGCGAAACCATGCAGGACGGCTCGTCGAAGACCATGGTCTACGGCGTCGCCTTCCTCGTCTCCTACCTCAGCCAGTTCATGTCGCTCCACCCCGGCGACGTCATCTCCACCGGTACACCCCCCGGCGTCGGCATGGGCATGAAGCCGCCACGCTACCTCCGGGACGGAGACACCGTCGAACTCGGTATCCAAAACCTCGGGACGCAAAAACAGTCGTTCAGAGCCGATTGACCGGATAACGAGAGGCGAGCGGGGCCCCGCTCGCCATTGTCCTTCGAGGCTTCACACGTCGATCTCGACGAGCGCTCCGCGCTTGCCGATCACCTGCGCGGCGACCTGCGAACCGCTGCCGATCGCGTCTCCGAGCGACGCCCCCGCAAGCCGCGCCGCGAGGAAACCGGCATTGAAGCTGTCCCCGGCCGCAGTCGTATCGACGACCTCGGCGGCGGGTTGTGGATCAAAGGTGACGACGCCCTCATCGCGGCCCTCCGCATGGATGCGGCCGACGCCGTTCTTCACCACGATCGTCGAGGCACCCGCGTTGCGGTAGCGGGCGATCGTTTCGAGCGGCGAAGTCTCACCGTAATACTGCCCATCCTCGTCGAAGGAAGGCAACACGATATCCGCGACGTCGGCGGCTTCCGCCACCGCAGCGCACATCACCGCGACGTCGGGCCACAGCCTCAGCCGCATATTCGGATCGAAGGCGACGACAGTTCCCCGCCGACGTGCCTCGGCGAGGGTATCGAGGAGATTGCGGCGATCCTCTTCGGAGAGAATGGCAAGCGTGATCCCGGAAAAGAGGGCGACGTCCGTCTGCGCAAGCGCGGCCGAAAGCATCTCCCGATCTCGTGCGAGCAGCTTTGCCGCCGACTGGCCGCGCCAGTAGGAGAAGCTGCGCTCGCCGTTGTCGAGCTCGATCATGTAGAGGCCGACGGTGCGTCCGGAGATGCGCCGGACGCTGTCGGTGCCGATGCCCGCCTCCTGCATGAAGGTGATCATATGATCGGAAATCCGGTCTTCGCCGACGGCCGAACAGTAGTCGACCGACCAGGTCTCCGGCAACAGGCGGCGGAGGTACCAGGCGGTGTTGAAGGTGTCGCCCGCGAAGTTACGCGTATAGGCACCGTCGCCACGCGGCGCCATCTCGACCATGCATTCGCCGATCGCGAGAATTCGGTGATGTCTTTCGTTCATTTCTCGTCCGCCGCGAAATATTGACCGTGGCTCTCCCGGATGCGACCGATGATCGTCTTGATCCGGGAGAGGTGGATGCGCATGCAGGCCGCGGCGGCATCGCCGTCATGGGCCCTCAGCGCCTTCAGGATCTCGACGTGATCCGCAAGCGCGCTCTGCGCCCCGAAGGAAAGACTGAGATAGCGGACCCGGTCCATGTGCGCCTTGCTGTCGCGGATCAACGCCCAGGCAAAGTCATGACCGGACATGTCGCAGATTCGCTTGTGGAAGTCATCATCGAGCGCATGGAAGAGGACCTTGTCATCCGTCTCCATCGCCTTGCGCTGTCTCGCGATCAACTCTTCCAGCTCGTCCATCTGCTGGTCGGAGAGCACCGCAGCAGCGGCCCGGGCCGTTTCCATCTCGAGCGCCGTACGGATGAACCGCGCCTGCAGGACGCCCTTCTCCGAAATCTGGGTGACGACCGTCGCCCGCTGCGGACGGATGAGCAGGAAACCGAGCTGCGACAGCCGGTAGAAGGCGTCGCGCACAGGCTGCCGCGAGACACCCATCTGCTTTGCGACCTCCACCTCCGACAGCTTGGTGCCCGGCGGCAGGTCGAGCTCGACCACCTGATGGTATAGTTGCTCGAATACCAGTTCCGTAACCGATGGCACGCGCAGGCTGTCCACTGCGCGAAGCTGAAGCTGAAGCTGATCAGCCATGAAGCCTCCGTTGACTCATATTGCATACTAACATATTAGTTTGCTCCGGAAATGCAAATCGCGTCTCCGAACCTTAGTGAGCAGTCGGCGAGGAGGCCACGGATTTGCTGCAGGAAGACAGGCTTTTCCCGATCGAATCGACGGCCCGCGGCATCGCCCGCAGTCTCTACGAGACCGTTCGGACCTTGCCGATCGTCAGTCCCCACGGCCACACCGATCCGCGCTGGTACGCTGAAAACGCTCCTTTCCCCGACCCTGCCCAGCTCTTCGTCGTTCCCGACCACTACGTCTTCCGCATGCTCTGCTCGCAGGGCATCCCGCTCACCGCGCTCGGCGTGCCGCGTGTCGACGGCGGCCCGACGGAAACCGATGGGCGGAAGATCTGGCGGCTCTTTGCCGAGAATTTCCACCTCTTCCGCGGAACCCCGAGCCGTCTCTGGGTCGAGCAGTCCTTCGCCGACGTCTTCGGGCTCACAAAGCGCTTCTCGGCCGAGACGGCCGACGAGTTCTACGACCACATCAAGGACTGCCTCGCCCGTCTGGAATTCCGTCCGCGGGCCCTGTTCGAGCGCTTCGGCATCGAGGTGATCGCGACGACTGAGAGCCCGCTCGACGAGCTGAAATGGCATGAGATGATCCGCCAGTCCGGTTGGTCCGGCCGCGTCGTCACCGCTTACCGGCCGGACCCTGTCGTTGATCCCGAGTTCGAAGGCTTCCGTGCCAATATAGAACGCTTCGGCGAGCTCGCCGGGACCGACGCCACCACCTGGGAAGGTTATCTCGAGGCGCATCGCATCCGCCGTGCCTTCTTCAAGTCCTATGGCGCGACGAGCTCCGACCACGGCCATCCGACGGCCCGCACCGAGGACCTGCCGCAGGCCGAGGTCGCAGCCCTCTTCGGGAAGGCGCTGGCCGGACGGTGCACGCCGCAGGAAGCCGATGCCTTCCGCGGCCACATGCTGACCGAGATGGCCCGTATGAGCCTCGAAGACGGTCTCGTCTTGCAGATCCATCCGGGTTCGTGGCGCAACCATTCGGCCGGCGTCATGGCGATGCACGGCCGTGACAAGGGCTTCGACATCCCGACGCGCACCGACTACGTCCGCGCCCTGAAGCCGCTTCTCGATGCCGTCGGCATGCGTCCGGAACTCACCGTCATCCTGTTCACGCTTGACGAGACGAGCTATTCTCGCGAACTGGCGCCGCTCGCGGGCGCCTATCCGGCGCTGAAGCTCGGACCGGCCTGGTGGTTCTTCGACAGCGCGGAAGGCATGCGCCGCTTTCGCGAACTGACGACCGAGACCGCGGGCTTCTACAACACCGTAGGCTTCAACGACGACACCCGCGCATTCTGTTCGATCCCCGCCCGCCATGACGTGGCCCGCCGGGTGGACTGCGCTTATCTGGCAACGCTTGTCGCGACTGGCCGCCTCGATGAGGACGAGGCTTTCGAAGTCGCCCACGACCTCGCCTACAAGCTTGCGAAAACCGCTTACCGGCTGTGAGGACAGCTGCAACAAGAGGAGGAGAAGAGAAATGAGCATCCTGAGGAAAGTCGGTCTCGCCGTCCTGGCGTCCGCCGCGATCGTCGCCTCGGCCGTGTCGGGACAGGCCGCCGAGCTTGTGCTGCGGTCTTCCGACACGCATCCGGACGGCTATCCGACCGTCGAGGCCGTCAAGTACATGGGCAAGCTGCTGGAGGAGCGCACCAAGGGCCGCATCGGCATCGAGGTGTTCCATTCCGCCCAGCTCGGCGAGGAGAAGGACACGATCGAGCAGACCCAGTTCGGCGTCATCGACCTCAACCGCGTCTCGCTCGGGCCGTTCAACAACATCATCGAGGAGACGCAGGTCGTCTCGCTGCCGTACATCTTCCGTTCGGTCGACCACATGCACAAGGTGATGGACGGCCCGATCGGCGATGAAATTCTCGCCGCCTTCGAAGCCCATGACCTGATCGGCCTCGCCTTCTACGACGGCGGCTCCCGCAGCTTCTACAACTCCGAAAAGCCGATCAAGTCGGTCGACGACCTGAAGGGCATGAAGTTCCGCGTGATGCAGTCCGACATGTTCGTCGACATGGTCGGCGCACTCGGCGCCAACGCCACGCCGATGCCCTATGGCGAGGTCTACTCGGCCATCCAGACCGGCGTCATCGACGGTGCGGAAAACAACTGGCCGTCCTACGACAGCTCCGGCCATTTCGAAGTCGCCAAGTACTACACGCTCGACGAACACCTGATCGTTCCGGAAGTCCTCGTCATGTCGAAGAAGAGCTGGGACAAGCTCTCTCCCGAGGACCAGGCGGTCGTCCGCCAGGCGGCGAAGGACTCCGTTCCGCACATGCGCGAACTCTGGGCCGCCCAGGAGAAGAAGTCGGAAGAGAAGATCCGCGCCGCCGGCGCGGAAGTCGTCACCGATATCGACAAGACCCCGTTTATCGAAGCGATGAAGCCGGTCTACGAGAAGCATGTCACCTCCGCGAAGCTGAAGGACATGGTCGCCCGCATCCAGGCGACGGAATGACGAAAACAGACGGGATGGCCAGCGGAGTGTCCGCAGGCCATCCTGCCGCTTACCGTGGAGGCATGGCGTGCAAGACAGTATGAAAGGCCTAGCGCGATTCACCGGCTTGCTCGCGCGTGCCGCACTCTGGATCGCCGGCACCGGTCTGGTGCTGATGACGATCTTCATCGCCGCACAGGTGTTCTGGCGGTACCTGCTGAACGACAGCCTGACCTGGAGCGAACCGGCCTCCGTCATGATCATGGGCTGGTTCATCTTCCTCGGAGCGGCCGTCGGCATCCGCGAGGGATATCACCTCTCGTTCGACATCCTGCTCTACGTCCTGCCGGATCGCGCCAAGAGCTGGTTACACACGCTCTCGGACTTCGCGGTGGCGGCCTTCGGCGGCGGCATGATCTGGTTCGGCTCCTCTCTCGCCTACAAGACCGCCGGCAACATGGTGCCGAGCCTCGGGATTTCAGGCGCGTTCGACTTC
>DATGWU010000714.1:0-1647 GCA_035299345.1 Rhizobium sp. | reverse complement strand
GCGGCCCGCGTCGTCGCGGCGGCGGAAGAAACCGGGATCGGGCTCACCCTTTTGCCCGTCTTCTACGCCCATTCGAATTTCGGCGGGCTTGCCCCGACCGATGGCCAGCGGCGCTTTATCTGCGACCTCGATTCCTTCGGGCATCTCCTCGACGGTGCAAGACGGGCTGCCGGCCGGCTGCCGGGTGCTGTCATCGGCATCGCGCCGCACAGCCTGCGTGCCGTCACGCCCGACGAGCTTGCTGCCCTGACGACGCTCGCTCCCGAAGGGCCGATCCATATCCATGCGGCGGAGCAGGTGAGGGAGGTGGAGGATTGCATCGCCGCGCTCGGCCGGTGCCCCGTAGAATGGCTGCTGGAGAATGCCGGCGTGGACGGGCGCTGGTGCCTGATCCACGCCACCCACATGACGGCCGAGGAGGTGCGGGGGCTCGCCCGCTCCGGCGCCGTCGCGGGCCTCTGCCCTGTCACCGAGGCCAATCTCGGCGACGGTTTCTTCGAGGCGGAAACCTATCTCGCAAACGCCGGCGCTTTCGGCGTCGGTTCGGACTCCAACGTGCTCATCGGCATCCGCGACGAGTTGCGGCAGCTCGAATATGCGCAGCGTCTCGCAAGACGGGCGCGCAACATCGTCGCCGTTCCCGGCGGTTCGACCGGGCGGCGCCTCTTCGACGGTGCGATAGCAGGCGGTGCGCAGGCACTCGGCACGCGCTCGGGGCTGGTTGCCGGCGCACCGGCGGACATGATGACACTCGACCGCTCCGCTGCTCCGTATGTCGGCGCCGAGCAGATCCTCGACCACTTTGTCTTCGCGGAGGGCATTCGGGTCGGATCGGTGTGGGCAGGCGGACGGAAGCTGGTCGACGGCGGGCGGCATCTCCGCCACGAGGAGATCGCTGCGCGGTTCCGGCACGTCATGGCGGAGCTCGTCTCCGGTTGACCCCGTGCGACGCTCTGCCGAGATTCCGGTTCAGTCCGGCCGATGACTGCGCTAAAGGAGGGCGATCATGCCAATGGGGACGGGCGACCAGTGACGACGAAAACCGGACCAGGCAAGGAAGCGACCTTGCACCAGCGCATCCTGCGCGACATCGAGAGCCGGATCCTGAGCGGCGAATGGCCGCCGGGACATCATATCCCCTTCGAGGTTGACCTCGCGACCGAGTATGATTGCTCGCGCATGACGGTCAACAAGGTGATGACTGAACTCGCCAAGGCGGGGCTCGTCGAGCGGCACAGGAAAGCCGGCAGCTTCGTCCGTCAGCCGCAGGCGCAGTCGGCGGTGCTGGAAATCCACGACATCGAGGCTGAGGTGAAATCGCTCGGCCTCGCCTATCGGTTCACCTTGGTTCGCAAGGGCGAACGTGTCGCGACGGCCGACGACTGCCGGCTGCTCGAGATCGGGGATGGTACCTCGGTGGCGCAGGTTCTCTGCGTTCATTTCGCCGGCGAACGTCCCTTCTGCATCGAGGAACGCCTCATCAACCTCGCCGTCGTGCCCGAAGCGGCAGGCTCGGATTTTGCTGGAATGCCGCCCGGCCGCTGGCTGCTGCGTCAGGTGCCCTGGACGACCGCCGAACACAGGATCAGCGCCGTTTCGGCCGGGACCGAGACGGCCCGCGTGCTGCGGATCGCGAAGGGGGCTGCC
>DATGWU010000713.1:0-8365 GCA_035299345.1 Rhizobium sp. | reverse complement strand
GGAGGCGGTTGCGTTCATGATGAAGCACGCTCGCGGGCTGATCTGCGTCGCGGTGGAGGGTGAACGCCTGGACGCGCTCGACATTCCGCTGATGGTTCCCGACAACACGGAATACCTGAAGACGGCGTTCACGGTGTCGGTCGACTACATTCACGGCACGACCACCGGAATCTCCGCCGCCGATCGGGCCGCGACCGTGCGGGCGCTGATGGACGAAACTTCGGCACCGGCAGACTTTGCCCGGCCCGGCCACATCTTTCCCCTCAGGGCACATCCCCGCGGCGTGCTCGGCCGTCCGGGCCACACGGAGGCCGCCGTCGATCTCGCGCGTCTTACCGGTCGCCGACCCTCCGGCGTGATCTGCGAGGTGGCGAATGACGATGGTACCATGGCGCGGCTGCCGGAACTTCTGGAGTTCTGCCGCCTTCACGACCTTCCCATCATCACCATCGAGGAGCTGATCCGGTACCGGAACCGGCAAGACGCGCCAGCGTCCGCCGTCGCCGCCTAACATGTGGCGCCGCGGTCAAGGATGTTCGATCCGCTGACCGCGGCCTGCACTTCGTTGTCGCCCGTCCAAATTCGGAGGTACCCTGTCTCTTGCCGCTGCTCCGGGAGCAACGCGGCGCTTTACCAACCGCACGACCGCGGAGGCTGTCGCCGCTGCCGCCCTGCTACCGACCTTGCATCCGATCGATAGGTCTGATCGTTCGCGCGCCTTGGCATGCGTTGAATGAACTCCGAGCAGACCTCCTGAACCAGGCCATGTCGAGTTCGGTCGACGATCCAAGGTGGTCCTGAAAATTCTCGAACTCGTCTTTCCCTGCTGAAAAGCAGGTTTTTGCCGAACGATTCACCGCCACCTGGTCGTTGCCGGGCCTGACCGGGTTCGGCGGCACTGATTGAACGCGAGCATCAGGGCTGCTGTTGGGGGAACAGGAAATTTCTTGAGAAAGCTTCTTCTCATATTGACACCTCAGCACTCCCCAGAAAAGCGTCGGTGTTTCGATCGGGAAGAACGGCGGATTGTCCCGACATAATGTACGCTCCAAAACCGGTGGTTGAGATATCGTCCGAATCGGGTCAAACACAGTCACAATCGTCAGTTGTTTGCCGCGGTCACCCCTTTCCTTTCTCGTTCGTCGAGCCAGGCATCTAGCCAAACAGTTGGTCCGTGGTAGAGGTGGCGGGCAAGTATCTATCAACCACGCGTACGTGTTTCAGGGAGGATACAGCCTATGAATGTCATCACCGACTTCTTCGGACTGATCGAAGACCTCACCTGGGGATGGGCATTGATTCCAATCCTCGTCGTTTTCGGCCTGTTCATCACAGTGATGAGCGGATTCGTCCAGATCGAATTCTTTACCCGGATGTTCCGTGTCCTCTTTTCCAAGAACCAGACTGGTGACCCGAACGCGATCAGTGCACGCGAAGCGCTGCTGGTTTCGGTGGGCGGGCGTGTCGGCGGCGGTAACATCGCTGGCGTTGCGGTCGCGATCACGCTCGGCGGACCGGGTGCGGTGTTCTGGATGTGGGCAATTGCCCTGATCGGCATGGCGACGAGTCTGGTGGAGTCGACGCTTGCGCAGCTTTACAAGCGGTCCAACGGTGATGGAACCTATCGCGGCGGGCCTGCCAGCTACATCATTCATGGACTGGGCGCAAAGTACAAATGGCTGGCGATCGTCTACGCCGTTTGCCTGATGCTGGCATTTGCGTTCGGCTTCAACGCCTTCCAGGGCAACACCTTTGCCGGCGCCATCAAAGACAGCCTCGGCGTCGATCGTTTGTGGAGCGGAATCGGTCTTGCGATCATCACCGGCTTCATCGTCTACGGTGGCATCCGCCGCATCGCCAAAGCCGCCGATGTGATCATACCGATCATGGCCTTCATCTATATCGGCTTGGCACTGCTGGTAGTCGTGTCGAACATTACCGCGTTGCCGGGCGTGATCTGGTCCATCGTCGCGAACGCGTTCGGCCTTGAGCAAGCCGTTGGCGGCGGTTTCGGAGCGGCGCTGGCCCAAGGTCTCCGGCGCGGCTTGTTCTCCAACGAGGCCGGACTGGGCTCCGCGCCCAATGTCGCCGCGACGGCCGATGTTCGGCATCCGATCAGCCAGGGCATCACCCAGTCACTCTCGGTCTTCATCGACACGATCGTCATCTGCTCGTGCACGGCCTTCATTATCCTGCTCAGCCCCGTCTATCAGCCGGGGTTGGAAGGCATCGACGGCGTTGTGCTGACCCAGCAATCACTGGTCAGTCAGGTCGGCAACTGGTCGCAATATTTCCTGACCTTCGCGGTCCTGCTCTTCGCCTTCAGTTCTGTCATCTACAACTACTATCTCGGCGAAACGGCTCTGAAAGTGATGACCTCGCAGGCGGTAGCCCTGCATGTGCTGCGACTTGCCGTCGTCGTTGTGGTCTTCCTCGGTGCGACGGCTCCGGGAGCGACGGCGGTGTTCTTCTTCTCCGACCCGCTGATGGGTGTGCTCGCCGTCGTCAACTTGATGGCGATCATGATGCTCTTTCCCGTGGCTTTGCGCGTTCTTGACGATTTTCGCTCGCAGCTGAAGGCGGGCGTGGCACGGCCGGTATTCCAGCCTGCGGCATTTCCTGATCTCGATCTGGATCACTCCGCCTGGCCACATGGCCGAAGGTCTGTCGAGCAGAACGGCCTCGAGGAGGGCACTGCCTGAGGGTTCCCTGCTGCAGCATATGCATAGCTGCATTGCACAATAAATGTTTTCCAACTGATCAAAAATTGGTCATAAGGGAAACAGCTGATGCACTTGACGGTTTTCCTCCCAGTGCCGTCGCAACAGCTGTTCCCCTCTGGAGATTGAAGATCTCCACACCTCATGGGCCGCGGTTTCCGCCGGCCCATTTTTTTTGTCCATGCGCCCAGATCGGCGGGCGAGCTATTCGTCGTGGTTGTCATGCTCTTTCGTCGGCCGTCAGCTCTCGATATCCCGTCGGGGCTTCGTTCTCGAAAACGCTTGGGGCTCGTGCGGTGTTCTTTGCACCGACGGCCGCGACCCCGTCGCGAAACACGAACGAGATCGCGCCGCTTCCGGCAAGGATAGATCAATTTCGGTGAGTATTGCGAAGAAGCTGCTTCCGGACGCCTACACTCCTGCCGGAGCGCCCGAGGGAACATAAAGACCAGCATATCGCTCACGAAGCACGTTCTTCTGGACCTTGCCCATCGTGTTGCGCGGCAGGTCGTTGACGAAGATCACACGCTTTGGCTGCTTGTAGCGCGCCAGACGGTCCTTCAATCCGTCGAGAATGGCGCGTTCATCGATCGCCGCATCCGCTTTCCGTACGACGACTGCCGTCACGCCCTCGCCGAAATCCGGGTGCGGTACACCGATCACGGCAGTCTCGACCACGCCCGGCATCTGGTCGATTTCGGCCTCGACCTCTTTCGGATAGATGTTGTAACCGCCGGAAATCACGAGATCCTTGCCTCGCCCGACGATATGCACATAGCCTCGCTCATCGATCTTGCCGAGATCGCCGGTGATGAAGAAGCCGTCGGTCCGGAACTCGGCCTGCGTCTTCTCGGGCATGCGCCAGTAACCCTTGAAGACGTTGGGACCGTTCACCTCGATCATGCCGGTCTCGCCGTCGGGAAGCGGTTTTCCGCTTTCCTGGTCGGTTACGCGTAGCGACACGCCCGGCAGGGGGAACCCGACCGTTCCTGCGATGCGCTCGCCATCATAGGGGTTGGATGTGTTCATGTTGGTCTCGGTCATGCCGTAGCGCTCGAGGATGGCATGGCCGGTCATCTCCTTGAACGTTCTGTGGGTTTCGGCGAGCAGCGGCGCCGAGCCGGACACGAAAAGGCGCATGTTGGCCGTCGCCTCGTGGGTCAGTCCCGGGTGCTGCACCAGGCGCACGTAGAAGGTTGGAACGCCCATCATCGCCGTGGCCTGTGGCATCAGCCGCAGAACCTCGTCCGCGTCGAACTTCGGCAGGAAATACATCGAGGCGCCGGCGAGAAGGGTGATGTTCGAGGCGACGAAGAGACCATGCGTATGGAAGATCGGCAGTGCATGAATGAGCCTGTCGTTGGCTGTGAAGCGCCAATAGTCGCGAAGGGTGAGGGCGTTCGACAGGAGGTTGGCATGCGTCAGCATGGCGCCTTTGGAGCGCCCCGTCGTGCCCGAAGTGTAGAGGATGGCGGCAAGATCGTCCGGCTCGCGATGCGCGTCGGTGAAATCCGGTGCCGCGTTGTCGGCAAGCGCCATCAGCGAGCCGCCGCCCTTCTCGTCGAGCGTCTCGACATGGGCGCCGTGACCGGCCGCGAGTCTTGCGATGCCCTCCTTCGCCGCCGGTGCGCAGACCACCACCCGCGGCTCGGCGTCACCGATGAAATAGTCGAGTTCTGCAAGCGTATAGGCGGTATTGAGAGGAAGATAGACCGCGCCGGCGCGGAGGCAGGCGAGATAGAGCATCAGCGCTTCCGGGCTCTTCTCCACCTGCACGGCGACCCGGTCGCCCGGCCGCACGCCGAGGGCGTCGAGCGCGGATGCGATGCGACCCGAAAGCGCCAGCATATCGCCGTAGGTCCAAGAGCGGCCATCTGTCGTCAGAATGAAGACGGTTTCCGGACGCGCGGCGTTGCGGATCGCGTCGAACAGGTGATTGCTCATGAGGTGAACTCCTTGCTGCCTTGCTTTCTTGCTGCGTCGTCGGGTTGTTCGTTCGTCGGGAGCCTGTTTTGCGTGCGCGGTGCTCTGTCGACCGGTACGAGACGCCGGACGGCGGGCGCGGCGACAACCTCGCCGCGGCTCGCGAACGCCTCGTGGTTTGTCTCGATGTCTTCGAGTTTGTAGAGGTAGTTGACCATGAGGCCATGGGCCTGGCGCATTGCGCGCTCCGAGCGGTCACCGAGAAAGTTGATGCGCTCGAGCCGTGCCCCATTGCCGAGATGAAACCGCGCAACGGGATCGAGCGGCCTGCCGTTTCGGTTGCGGGCCCTGAGGAAGTACCACGCCGCCGCCGCCGTCACGGCGGGCCGGACACCTGCCACCGCCTCCGGTCGATCGGCCCAGTCCGGCTCGTCGAGCACGGCGAGTTCGGCGCGATCGGCGGGGATGAGGGCATCGGAGACCTCCGCCGCGCGTTCGCGCGACAGCCAGTCGGCGAACCCGGGCACTGGCGACAACGTCACGAACGTGTCGAGACGGGGAAGCTCGCGCCGCAGATCCTCCACGACCTGCTTGATCAGAAAGTTGCCGAACGAAATGCCTCGCAGTCCCTCCTGACAGTTCGAGATGGAATAGAAGACTGCCGTCGTTGCATCCGTTGCACGGATCGATGCGCGATCCTCGCTCAGCAGATCGGAGATGGTCGCGGGCATGTCGCGCGTCAGCGCGACCTCCACGAAGATCAGCGGGTCGTCAAGGAGTTGCGGGTGGAAGAAGGCGAAGCAGCGCCGGTCCTCCGGCGCCAGGCGCCGCCGCAGCTCGTCCCAGCCGCCGATGTGGTGAACGGCCTCGTAGCGGATGATCTTCTCGAGGATATCGGCCGGAGTGGACCAGCTGATCGGTCGCAGCATGAGGAAGCCGCGATTGAACCATGAGCCGAAGAGGTGGGCAAAGTCCGCATCGACCGCCTCAAGATCCGGATTGTCTCTCTTGAGGGCAAGCAGGACTTCCCGCATCCCGACGAGCGTCGCCGTGCCGTTCGGCGCGAGATTGAGCCTGCGGATGAGTTCCTGCCGGCGGGGCTCCGCCGCTTCACTCAGTTCGAGCAGCGCCTTCGGACTCGGGTCGGCGCGATAGGCCTCGATCGCCCGCCCAAGCCGCTCGATGTTCGGCCCGAAGCGGGAGAGCAGCACAACCATGAAGTCGCGCCGTCTCTGCTGGTCGAACGCCTCCCAGCGGTCGAGGATATTCTTCGCGAGCGCCATGCCGGACGCCTCGCCCCGGCTGGACAGCAGCGTTTCGCAGAGCTCCTCCATGGTACCGACCGCATCGCCGTCGCCATCCTGAACGGGTCTGAGCGACAATAGCCGTCGGCCGCGATCGGTAATGCTCTGGAGCATGTCGCTGAAGAATGACGTCGTGTTCATTGGATCGTCCCCAGCATGTGGTTCGGCAACCAGGTCGCAAGTCCCGGGAAGAGGCAGAGGATGAGGATCGCCAGAAACATGACCAGTACGTAAGGCAGCGAGCCCCAGAGGATGTCGCGTGTCCGGATATCTGGCGCGATGGCGTTGATCACGAAGAGGTTGAGGCCGATCGGCGGGGTAATCAGCCCGACCTCCATGTTGATCGTCAGCACGATCGCAAACCAATAGGGGTCGAAGCCGGCCTGGGTGACGATCGGGAAGAGCATCGGTGCGGTCATCACGATGACGGCGACTGGCGGCAGGAACATGCCGCAGATCAACAGGAAGACGTTGATGACCAGCATCAATACCCAGCGGTTCACTTCCATGTCTGCGATGGCGGCGGCGACAGTCTGGGTGATGAAGAGTGATGAAAGCGCAAAGGCGAAGAGCTCCGCGGCAGCCATGATCATCATGATCATGACGCTTTCCTTCATCGCCGACCCGAAGATGCCGGCAACGGACCGGAACCGGAACAGACGATAGGCGACGATCACCACCAGCAATGTCAGGAGCGCGCCGGCACCGGCCGCTTCCGATGGCGTGGCGATCCCGCCGTAGAGGACGTAGAGCGTTCCTGCAATGATCAGCAGGAACGGCAGGATGCGCGGGAGGCCGGTGAGCCGCTCCCGCATCGAATAGCGGACGAGGCGTGCATCGAATTCATAGCCCTTGCGCTTGCAGTCGATGATCGCCCAGGCCATGAACATGACCGTCAGCAGAAGCCCCGGCACGACGCCCGCCATGAAAAGGCGGCCGATCGACGTTTCGGTCGCAATCCCGTAGACGATCAGCGTCACCGACGGGGGAATGAGGATCCCGAGCGTGCCCCCGGCGGCAATGGAGCCGCTGGCGACCGAGCTTGGATATCCTCGCCGCAGCATTTCCGGAATACCCATCTTGCCGATCGCCGCGCAGGTCGCGGGCGAAGAGCCCGTCATGCCGGAAAAGATGGCGCAGGCTCCGATATTGGACAGGATGAGCCCGCCCGGAATGCGGTTCAGCCACCGGTCGAGCGAGGTGTAGAGGTCCGACCCGGCCGGAGACGAGGCGACCGCCGCTCCCATGAGAACGAACATCGGGATGGATACGTAAGCGAGATTGGCGATGCCGGAAAACATGGTATCGCCGAGCACGTAGAAAATGGCGCCGCCATTTTGCGCATAAAGCGCCGCGAAGGCTGCAAGCCCGAGAGCGAACGCGATCGGCATGCCTGTCGCCAGCAGCGCGAAAAGGCAGCCGACGATCATCAGTCCGGCGACGGTCGGGCTCATGGGGTGATCTCCCGTGAATGAGGATTGACTGCGGAATTCCGGTCCCCTCCATCCTGACCGGCGGTCAGAGGCGCGCGCAGAGCGGTCAGGAGCGTCAAGAGTTGCGCGACATATTGCAGACACAGCATGGCAAAGCTGACCGGCAGGGCGGAAAGCGGCACCCAGAGCGGCGGCGCCCAGACGCTCGAGTGTTTCCAGTTGCCCGCCCATGCGTCGTGGAACTGAATCCAGGTCGCGATCAGCATGATGACGCAGAAGAGAAGACCGAGCAGGCTCGCCACAACCCGCAACACTGCTCGGGTGCGATCGCCGACGATCATCTCGACGACGTCGACGCCGACATGCCCGCCACGCAGCAGGACGTAGGGCGCGCCCAGGAACATTGCCGCCGTTGCAGAGAAGACGACGAAATCCGTCTGCCAGATCGTCGGTTGGCGCAGCACGTAGCGCATCGCAATCATCTGGCAAATCACCAGCATGGACGTGATGACCAGAGCCGTCGCGACGATCGCGAGCCCGCGCGAAGCGTTGCCGACAGCCGTTACATAGGCCTTGAGCATGCGACTATCCTTAAGTTGCGAGAAGCGGGAGGGCGCGCGGCGGCGCGCCCCTCGATCGCTGTTCTCACTTCACGGCAAGGGCCTTTTCGATGAGCTTGTCACCGCCGGGCACGTTGGTGGCGAAGTTCTTGTAGGAGGATTCCTTGGCGACCTCGAGCCAGGCATCGAAATCCTCCTTCGACATTTCGACGACCTCGACGCCGGCTTTCTTGTAGGTGTCGATCATCACCTGATCGCCCTTGCGAACCTCCTCGTTGAAGTAAATTTCCGCCTTTTCGCCCGCTGCAAGGATTGCCTTTTGCTGCTCTTCCGTCAGGCCTTCGAAGACCCGCTTGGACATCAGCACCGGCTCGTACATGAACCACAGCGCGTTCTCGCCGGGCGCGGTCAGGCATTTCGCCTGC